>JALVUY010000233.1 GCA_027023665.1 Methanocaldococcaceae archaeon | reverse complement strand
ATCCAGGTAAGTAAATCGTGACGGTGTATGTACCGCTTTTGAGTTTCAGCGTGCACGGCGTTTTGCCTGCGAGTTTTTCGTTAATGTAAACTGCTGCACCCTGAGGCGTGGAGTTAACCTCTGCCATTTTTATAATTTCCTGCTGTGCACTTTGCGAGGCATTTTGCGAACTTTCCTGAGAGCCGCCTGAAGCGCCGCCGTTTTTTGGAGTCGATTTCCCGCATCCCCCAAAAGTTATTACAAGGGCGATTAAAAGCAATACCGCAAGAAACTTTTTCACTTTTTTGAGCTTTCCTTCGTTTTCAAAGGATTACTTGCAAGAATCTCGCTAACTTCTTCGTATCCTGAAAGGCGCACGGAATTGTATTTCGGAGGGAGTGCAAACACGAACTTTTCGTTTTGGCCGAGTTCCGTTGGCTTAACAGGTGCCGTGCCAATGTGAAGTCGTCCGCTTTGCAGCGCTTCCCACTACTTTCTGGTGAAAACCATTATGGGAATGTCCTGCGTCCTTTTCTGCGCGCTCCAGTGTGGATTTCTTATGATAATTATTGGGCCGCTCAGAGGAATTTCTGCGCTGCCTTTCGCTGCTTTGCCTTCCCACTTCGACTGGATAATCTCGTATCCCTTCCAGTCGAGCGGCAGGTAAAACGAGAATCCGTACCTCTCGTTTTCGTACTTTACCGTGCTCAGGCACTTTTTCATCAGGTTTGCGCTTGTGTTGAGCAGGTGGTTTATGTTTATCCTCCCCGGGTAACCACCCCACACCGACGCAATTGAGCCGTCGTCTCTACTGGTGAGCAGCCACACACTGAACCCGTCTTCGTTCCTGTTTCTGAACGCAAAGTAAGGAATGCCAATAATCGGAAGATTGAGCCTTTCTGCCATTTCCGCGTCGTTTCCCACCCCCAGCAGAATTATTGGGTAGTAATTTTGGGGCGTTCCAAATATCCACCTTTTGGGCAAAAGTTCTACTGCGCTTTTGTCAATCCAGATAGTAACTATCCGCTTGCTTATTTTCTCTTCGAGCGTTTCGTAGTCGTTTACCACCGTAACTTCCGGGTGTTTGCTGAGTATCCTTTTGCTAATTATTCCGCCAGAGCGAGGTGCAAGGTAAACTATCCCCGTTTTCCCGTTAAGTATCCGTGCAGACTTATTCTCCCGCTGGAACAACGCAGGCGCTTTGAGTGCAAAAATCGCTGCGCATACTACGGCAGATAGTACGATCAGCGCTAAAACTACCTTACTCTTTAACAATTTGTGCATAATTCCGCCTCCACTCTTTTACATCGTAACAT
>JALVUY010000232.1 GCA_027023665.1 Methanocaldococcaceae archaeon | reverse complement strand
TACTAACATAGCATTCGTCATACTATTAAACCCATGAGACACTTCAAATTTATAATCATAATATTTTTCTAATAAATTAAGACTATCTTTTGAAAAAAAAGCTAAAACATTTTGTTTATACTTTTTAGCTAATTTAAATATTTCTTTTTTAAATTATTTTTTTTATTTAAATCTACTACAAAAAGTAAATCATTCTCAACCTTAATTCCAAAATTTATTTTTAACTCAATAATAAATGCTCGTTTTGCAATAAAATCTTTTGGAAGAGTTAAAACTGCACAATCATATTCTTTATTCCATTCTTTAAGAGTTTTCATAACTAACCTTTATAAATTCAAACTCATTTTTAAACTCATTACAAAATTTTTCTATTTTTTCTTTTAAATGTTTTTTACTTAAAACTAAATAAAATCTTGGTGATATTTTTTTAAATCTTATAGCATAAAAATTAAAGTCTTGTTTTATTTCTTCTCTTAATCTACTTTCTAACTCTTTAACAAATTTTTTAGTCTTTTTTCTAATAGAATGTTGATAAATTATAATAGTATCATGATTAAATAAAAGTTTATCTATTTCTCTGAAATACACATATTTTCCACTTCTTTTCTTCCCTTTAGAACAACTTTTAATTTCTATTCCATTATCAGGATCAACAAACACAACTTTGAAATCTTTCACAGTTTCTAAAGCCTTATTAAACCAATTTTCTCTATACTCTTTTCTTTTAGAAAAATGCATAAATTTACAATCTTCTTCTATACATTCATTAAAAAATTTCAAATTAAATCCATTATTCTTCAATTCCTTTTCTAAATTTTCTATACTTCTATTTTCGCAAATTAACTTTTTTAACATTTTTGAAATACTTTTTTCTTTTAAATTATAGTTATCATAATCAATATAACCACCATCACTGTTATTTTCATTTGGATACAAATACCAAATAAGCCCACACTTTCCATCAAATAAATGTTTAATTAAAACAAATTTACTATAATCTACAATATCACCTACATATTTATGTTGCATTTCATCTCCTTTTTATTTTTATCTTTTTAAGAGGTAAAATATACCCCTCTATACTTATATAGAGATATTACACTTAATTTTTTAACCCCTTTTTGTAAATTAATTTTTAATACTTCAAAATTTATTACAAATTGTAACATCAAATGATATAATTATTAAATTAAAATTTAAGGAGAATTAATGAAAATTTTAGAAGGAAATTTAAAGCTTGAAGGAAATGAAAAGGTTGCAATAATTGCTAGCAGATTTAATCATTTAATAACAGATA
>JALVUY010000231.1 GCA_027023665.1 Methanocaldococcaceae archaeon | reverse complement strand
CTCTTAGCATATGAAGTTGACTTTTTGGAAGGGTACATTGATGAGCGAGTATTAAATGCAAATGTTGATTATCTTATAGGCTCAGTCCACTTTATAAAAAAATGGGAGTTTGATAATCCTGAATTTATTGGAGAGTATAAGAATAGAGATATTAATCAAATTTGGCAAGAGTATTTTGATACAATTGAAAAAATGGCAAAAACGAATTTATTTGATATTGTAGGACATGTAGATCTAATTAAAATATTCAAATATAAATATTAAAATTATACTGGGGAGAAATATGAACTATGAAGAGATTAAATCATTAACTGGAATTCCAAAAAAAATTTACAACGAGTTATCTAAAAATAAAAAAGTCAATACTTTTTTAAAAATGTCTAATATAATGGCTGTGGGTAGGTTAGGATA
The DNA here is from genome assembly GCA_027023665.1 of Methanocaldococcaceae archaeon. Lineage (GTDB taxonomy): Archaea > AGJL01 > Methanococci > Methanococcales > Methanocaldococcaceae > Methanocaldococcus. Next base: position 896 of record JALVUY010000231.1, on the reverse strand, counting down.
TAATGATCACGGAAAGACACATTCAAAAATTGTAACTAATAACGCAATAAAGATATTAAAAATATTGTATAAAAAAGGGATAAAGCCAAGTTTTATGAAGGATTGTAAAGGAAGTTTTGAAGATTCTTTGGTTATAACAATTATGGGGGCGTATTTACACGATATAGGAAATGCTGTTCATAGAGATATACATCATTTACACTCTGCCTATTTATCTATCAATATTATTGAAGAGATATTAAAAAAATACTACGATGAAGAGAAAGCATATCAAATGACTACTGAAATATTACACGCTATTTATTCACACAGCGAGGGAATTATGTCTTTAACTATCGAAGCAGGAGTTATAGCAGTTGCCGATGGAACAGATATGACAAAAGGAAGGTCAAGAATTCCAATATGTAAAAAATGCTATGATATTCATTCAGTATCAGCGGCATCTGTAGAGAAAGTTATAATAAAGGAAGGAGAGGAAAAACCGGTTAAAATTGAAGTAATTTTATCAAATGAAGCGGGAATATTCCAAATTCAAGAAGTTTTAGGGGAAAAAATAAAGTGGAGTGGTATAAAAGATTACATCTCAGTATATGCAAAAGTAGAGAAAGAAAAGCCGGTATTTGAAGAGATTAACTTTTAATTATTTTTTATTTTCTTTTTATTTTCTTATAATTAATTAACCACTTTATTATCTTCTCCTTTATCTTCATTAACGTCTTCTTTGTATTTCTTATTATTTTCTTTGTTATTTTCTAAATATTTTAAAAATTCTTCTAAGTTTGAAGATCTTATTTTTGATAATGACTCATTAACAACTATAGCCATTATCTCATTTCTTATAGTTTTCAATTTATCATTTAATTCCTCTATCTCTTTATTAATTTCCCATCTTAATG
>JALVUY010000230.1:446-1309 GCA_027023665.1 Methanocaldococcaceae archaeon | reverse complement strand
GGGCCAAAAAGCATGGAAAGGCGTGGGATGATAGTGACTATGAAGGTTTTAGATACACCCTTTCCCTTGGCAATACTATAATTGGTATTGCACCTAAAGAGGCCAAGAGATGGAGGCAAAAGGTGCAGGTGGTGTTTGATAAATACATTAAAAAGACAAAGGATAAGGGTCTTCCTGGGGATCAGGTAATTGAGTATCTCCAAAAAAGGCTCGAAGATTACAAACAAGGTAGATTTGTCTCAAAATATGCGTACTAAAAGATATGAAATATTTTATATCCTTAGTTAATAATCTCTCCAGGATACTCCAGATAATTGCTGGGGTTATCCTGGTAGGTATAATGGTCATTACCTGTATGGACGTTGTGGGGAACGCCTTTGGCCATCCAATCCTTGGGGTGGAAGAATTGGTGAGTATTATGGCAGCAATAACCATGGCCTTTGTGCTCCCTGCTGCCCATAAAAACAGGGTCCATATAGGTATAGATATCTTATACTCCCGTTTGGGCGAAAAATTTAAGAAATTAGATGAGTTATTTGTATGTATTCTAAGTGGGATATTATTCTTTTTAGCGTCTTGGAAGTCTCTTGAATATGCCCATGAATTAAAACAAGTAGGTGAGGTCACATCCACACTCCAGATCCCAGTATATTGGATGTTATATGGGGTGTCCTTGGGATGTATAGTACTTTTTTTTGTGATAGTTGCTGAATTTATTGTGCTCATTTCAAAAAGGAAGGATTAATGGATTTTGTTTCCTGTGGGATTATTGGTATCTTATTTCTTTTGGTTTTATTTTTCTTAAGGGTTCCAGTTAGTTATGCAATGGCAATTGTTGGTGTGTTGGGCTATGGGATATTAAC
>JALVUY010000230.1:0-436 GCA_027023665.1 Methanocaldococcaceae archaeon | reverse complement strand
GTGCTGCACTCACACTTTTAGCAAGGGATTTATATGGGGTCTTTTCCTCTTATGGGCTTGCACTAGTGCCTTTATTTATTTTTATGGGGTTTATAGCATATTATGCTGGGGTGAGCAAAAGACTCTATGACATGGCATATAAACTCACAAGTGGGATTAGAGGTGGTTTGGCCATGGGCACGGTGGTTGCGTGTACTGCCTTTGGGGCAGTATGCGGCTCAACTACTGCTACTGCTGCTACCATTGGCTCCATTGCCATACCAGAGATGAAGAGGTATGGTTATGGAAATAAGTTGTCTGCTGGATCAGTAGCTGCAGGGTCAGGTCTAGGTATCCTCATGCCCCCAAGTGTTGTTTTCATCATATATGGAATCCTTACCCAGGTATCCATTGGGAAATTGTTTTTAGCAGGTATACTCCCTGCCATATTGATTAC
>JALVUY010000229.1 GCA_027023665.1 Methanocaldococcaceae archaeon | reverse complement strand
AATTTTTCTTATAATATAAATTTATTGTAAAATCATAAAAAGTTTTATGATGATTAACTATATATCTTTTGTGATTGATAGATAGAACAAACTTATTGTAGAGAGGAGATTATTATGAGAGGTAGTTTAGCAATATACAAAGCATTAAAAGAGTCAAATATTGACTTTATTTGCTCTGTTCCATGTGCTAACTTAAAAAATCTAATAAAATTAGTTGAGGAAGATGAAGATTTATTATATATCCCAACAACGAGAGAAGAGGAAGCTTTTGGAATATGTGCCGGAGCATACTTAGCGGGAAAGAAAACAGCAATATTAATGCAAAATTCTGGAATTGGGAATTCAATAAATGCTATTGCCTCATTATACAAAACCTTTCAAATACCTATTTTATTGATAATTAGCCATAGAGGTGACTTAAAAGAACAAATCCCCGCTCAAATACCTATGGGAAGATGGATTACAAAATTATTGGATGTTTGTGAAATCCCTACATATAAACCAAAGACACCAGAAGAAGCATATAAACTAATAAAATACGCCTCATCATATATGTTTAAAATTTCATATCCTGTGGCTTTATTGTTTGACGCTCTATATTGGGAGTATGACTTAGAATAATTTAAAATGTGATAAATATGCTTCCAAGAAGGATAGATATAATTAAAAAGATTGTTGAAAATGTTGGAGAGAAAGAAATAATAGTTAGCAATATCGGAATTCCTTCTAAGGAGTTGTATTATGTGAAAGATAGAGAAAGGAACTTTTATATGTTGGGCTCAATGGGATTAGCCTCATCTATTGGTTTAGGTTTGGCTTTAAATTGCAAAGACAAAGTTATAGTTATTGATGGTGATGGATCTATATTGATGAATCTCGGCTCTTTATCTACAATAGGATATACTAATCCAAAAAATTATATATTGGTTATAGTTGATAATTCATCTTATGGCTCTACTGGTAATCAAATAACTCATACAAGTAAAAACACTAACTTAGAGATTGTAGCAAAAGGTTGTGGTTTAGATGCAATAACAACATATACCTTAGAAGAGTTTGAAGAAGAATTTAAAAAGGCATTAAAAGAAAATAAATGTAGAGTTATTATTGCTAAGGCAATACCATACAATGAAAAATGTCCCAACATAGAGATTCCACCAGTAGTTTTAAAATATAGATTTATGGAGGCATTAAAAAAGTGAGAACATGATTCCTGAAGAAATCTACAAAATTTTAAGAAAACAGAGATATCAGATATACAACCATATTGGAGTTAAACTATGTGGCTGGGTTAGAAAAAAAATGTTAGAAGATAAAAACTGTTATAAATCACAATTTTATGGGATAGAGACGCATAGATGTATCCAATGCACTCCCTCTGTTATTTGGTGTCAGCAAAATTGTATATTCTGCTGGAGAGTTTTACCAACAGATATAAATATTGACATAAACAAAATTAAAGAGCCAAAATGGGAAGAGCCAGAGGTAGTTTATGAGAAAATCTTAGAGTTGCATAGAAGAATAATTATGGGTTATGGAGGAGTTATTGATAGAGTTGGAGAAAAGAAATTTAAAGAGGCATTAGAGCCAAAGCATGTGGCAATATCTTTATCTGGGGAGCCAACTCTCTACCCATACTTAGACGAGTTAATAAAAATATTCCACAAAAAAGGATTTACAACATTTGTAGTTTCAAATGGAATATTAACTGAAGTTATTGAAAAAATAGAACCTACTCAATTATACATTTCATTAGATGCCTATGATTTGGAGAGTTATAAAAGAATATGTAGAGGAAAAGAAGAGTATTGGGAGAGTATTTTAAATACCTTAGACATTTTAAAAGAGAAAAAAAGAACATGTATTAGAACTACATTGGTTAGAGGTTATAACGATGACATTTTAAAATTTGTTGATCTCTATGAGAGGGCAAATGTCCATTTTATTGAATTAAAGTCATATATGCACGTTGGTTATTCTCAAAAGAGATTAAGTAAGGAGAATATGCTCCAACACGATGAAATTTTGAAATTAGCAAAGATTTTAGAGGAGAATAGTTCATATGAGTTAATTGATGACAATGAAGATAGTAGAGTTACCCTTTTACAAAATGAAAATAGAAAGATCAATCCAAAAATTTTTGAATAAACTTTCATATAGATAATTAGATGATAAATTTTATTTTTAAAATTTAAAAATGTGAGGTGAAATTATTAACTTAAAATTTAGTAAAAAGGATGCTGTTGAGTGGATAGTATTTTTAATTGTATTGTTTTTAATATGGAGCCATGTGAATGTTGTTGTATCTAACAGTATGTATCCTATTATGAAAAGAGGTGACTTGGTAGTTGTAGAAAATGCAGGTTTTGAATTTAATCCAAATGATGTTAAGGTTGGGGATATTGTAGTATATAAAGCACATTGGCCCTACTATCAATCTTTATTGTATAGCTTAGATTATAAATTAGGATTAAATCCTATAAAAACCTTGTATATTTTTAACGAGACTACCAATAATAAAATAACAGTAAAATACTTAGGTAAATTAAAAACAAATAATGATATCTATAATATAGTTGAGTTATACATTCCAAAAAGCCCAACTAAGCCAGTTATTCACAGGATAATTGAGAAAGTAAATTTTGATAATAAAACTTACTTTATAATAAAGGGGGATAATAATCCAATAAATGATCCTGAACTTGTTAATGTTAATCAAATAAGGCAGAGAGTTGTTGTTATAGATGGCCATCCATTAGTAATTCCTTATATTGGCTATCTATCAATATGGCTTAAAGAATATTGGTATATAGTAGTTTTATTTATAGTTCTATATTATTTGTATTCATATCTTAGAGGAGGGAGATAATGAAAAAATTCCTGTTAATACTTAGTTCAATTATATTAATAACTTCAATGTCCATGTGTATTAATATGAATGATTATAAAAACTATATCTACATTAACGCCTCTGTTAATGGAAATACGTCAACAATCATAAAAGTTCCTTTAAGAGCTACAATTGGAGAAGCAAAGGATGTAAAATTAATAAATACTACAGATAAAGAAATTTATAACTACTACCATACTAGAAAACTAATATATATCTGCGGAAACATGAGTTTAAAGATGGACGAGGGTGGAGTAACAATAGTAGATTTAATAACAAAATTAGAGTGGTTTAATCAATTTTACCCTCATAATATTGTTATTGAGTTAAATAGAACCAACTCTACAGTAACTGTAAAGGCAATATTTGCCAATGGTAAAAAATCAATAAATGTACTAAAAATAAATGAAAGTGAATATTTAATGAAAAACAATAAGACAATGGTTATAAAAATCTTAAAGACACAAAATAAAGCGACTATAATGAAAGTAAATAATACATTTATAATTGAAGGTAACAATTTAAAAGAATTGGATAAGGCAGAGACAAGATTTATAATTGCAATGCTTAAAGGAGAAGTATCATAAAAATAATTTTTATATTTTTATAAAATCATTAACATCAATTCCCTAACTATTTTTGCGGCAGTTATTGCTGTAATGTTTGCTGGATCGTAGATAGGAGAAACTTCAACTATGTCAAATCCTACTATTTTGTCTTTAGCCTTTTTTAATAAATATAAAGAGTTTAAAAGTTCTTTTGTTGAAAATCCACATGGCTCTGGGGTCCCTGTTCCCGGAGCATAGGCCGGGTCTAAGACATCAATGTCAATGGTTAAATATATTGGCTTATTCAATTCAATTATATATTTTAAGTCATCTTTATTCATTAAATCCATTTTTAAGTATATGTTATTCTTTTTTGCAAATTCCCATTCTTCTCTATCTCCACTTCTAATTCCAAATTGGAAGATATTTTTAGTTAATTCGTAAATTCTCCTCATAACACATGCATGAGATAGTTTATTTCCTAAATACTCATCTCTTAAATCACAATGGGCATCGAATTGAATGACAATAATATCTTTATAAACATCTTTTACTGCCTTAACTATTGGATAGGTTATAGAATGCTCCCCACCAAAGACAATTGTTTTTTTACCTTCCTTTAATATTTCTTTTGATACAGAATAAACTGTATTAAATATCTCTTCCTGATTTCCATATAAATCCAAATCTTTTAAATCGCAGTATTTTAATTCAGATAAATCTCTGTCTAAAATCGGACTGTAAGTTTCTAATCCCCATGAAGCCATTCTTATAGCATTTCCTCCTTCTCTTGTTCCCGGCTTAAATGATGTAGTCCCATCATATGGAACTGAAAATATAACTCCATCAGATTCTTCAAAGGAACTATTTGCCATCATAAATTTAGATAAATCAATAAAATACTCTTTCATTAAACCACCCCTAAAGATTTTAAAATATAAAAATAAAATTTATTCAAGAACTTTTTTAATAGCATCTTTTAAAAACTTAGGTGTGGCTAAAAAAATACCTTTATGAACGTCTTCATCATAATATTTTGTCTCCATATCTTTTAAACATTCTCTAATTTTTTCCTCATCAACATCTAATGGATTGTATTTTTTAGATGCTAATGTAAAGCTCCAAAATCCACTTGGATATGTGGGCATTGGATATGTGTAAGGCATAATTATCTTAAATCCTGCCTCCTTTAAATATCTACATATGTTTTGTATTAAATCTAAGTTATACAATGGGCTTTCAGATTGTTGAACCATAATTCCATCATCATTTAAACATTTAAATACATTTTTATAAAACTCTTTTTCAAATAAACCCTTGGCAGGACCTACAGGATCTGGACAATCTACAATAATAACATCATATTTTTTGTCTGTTTCAGCAACATATTTAATTCCATCTGTTATAATAATATTAACCTTTTCATTGTCCATTTCACAACTTAGTTTTGGCATATATTTTTTACACGCCTCAATAACCTTTCTGTCTAACTCTACAAAATCAACTGATTCCACTGATTTATGCTTAACAACTTCCCTAACTGTTCCTCCATCTCCTCCTCCAATAACTAAAACATTTTTAGGATTAGGATGGGTAAAAAGAGGAATGTGGGAAATTAATTCGTGATATATAAATTCATCTCTTTCAGTGGTTTGGAATGTATTATCCAAGATTAATACTTTTCCAAAATCATAGGTATCAATTATTTCAATTTCTTGAAACTCGGATTTATCCATATATAAAATGTCTTTTACTCTAACAGAGAGGGCTACATTGTTGTTGTGATACTCTGTGAACCATATATGACATTTAAAATTGTTGTTATGGTTATTCACTTTAAATCACCTTCATTTAGTCTTATGCCTCTCTTTAAGTCTAAGATTTCAATATGCTTTGGTTTTAAGAATTCTTTAATTATTGGTATAGCCTTTGCTGGCTCTACATGCTCTCCACATGTAAAAATATCCATAGCCGCATATCCTAATTCTGGCCATGTGTGTATTGATATGTGACTTTCTGCTAAAACTGCTACACCAGTAGCTCCTTGAGGGGAAAATTTATGTGTTTTTACGCATATTAATGTAGCTCCACAAGCCTCTACGCTATCAACTAACATCTTCTCTATTCCCTCAATGTCATCTAATGCCTTAGAATCACAGCCCCACAATTCTAATATTAAATGCTTTCCTAAGAACTTTAACATTGTTTTCACCTCCTATAATACTTGGATCTTAATGATTCTTTAAATTATCTTTAATTTAATAATTAATTTTAATAAACTCTTTAAATTTAAAGGACAATTTTAAATTTTAATTATTTATACCATAATGCTGCTGCTGCAAAAGCACATCCTAATTTTTCAACTGTGTGTTCAACTGCAATAGATTCAATTCTCTCTAATTCCCAGCCTCTCATTTCGAAACCTATTTTTGCCATTTCTTTAACAGTTTTTTCTGCCTCTTTTTTTGAACATTTCCCTTCGAATTCCATTATTAGGCCACATAGATTTTTATCTTTTGGAATTGCTACACTAATAGCTGCTGCTATAGTTTCTCCTGGAACATCACTAATAATATAACCATAGGCTGTAGGAACTAACGCTCCCATAGGTAGTTTAGGTAATGGAACTATTTCAGCATTCGGTGGCATTATACTACTTATTCTAATTAAATTTACATTCCCAATTCCAGCATTTAATAAGGCTCCATCAAAAGCATTTAATGGTGTTTTTCCTTCGCTACTACCTGCAACTAAAGAAACTGTATTTGGAAGTTTAAAATATGCATTTAAAGGATTTATCTCGCCAACCATTCGATGCACCTCCAAAAATAAAAATTTTTCTCAATTTATAAACGATTATATATAATTGACATAAGATTTTTTAGTGTAAATAAGGATTACTAATATATAAAC
>JALVUY010000228.1 GCA_027023665.1 Methanocaldococcaceae archaeon | reverse complement strand
TCTCTCACTTTCTATTTTAACAGGATATCCTAATTTTTTATTGTATTCACAGATGTCTCTATATAACTTTAAAGAATCTTCTACAATATTCTCTATGCCTAAAAGTTCTTTAGTTAATTCATTTAATATAGGTTTTAACCATTTTCTATGGAATCTACAAATTCCTAAGTTTTCTATTGGTAGTTCTAATTTTATACTATCAACAATTAACTCTGCCAATTTTTCTGGCTCGTTAAATTCTGGTTTGTAGTAGGTTAGATATCTTCCCTGAACAACCATAGGGATAAAGAATCCAGGAGTCCAGTATAGATTTGGAGCTATCTCTCCCCAGTTACCAAATGGGATATAAGCAGCTAAGTCGTTGAATTTTTTTCCAACTTTATTAACTCTATCTTTATATTTTTCATTTAATATCCTTGATGCCTTTCTTTTTCCAAATGATAAAATTTTGTAGATTTCATTTTCTTCTCTAACTAAATTGTATAAAAATTTTACAGCCTGCTCTGCATTATGCTTAGATATTTCTTTAATGTCTTCATCACTTCTATCAATAATTTTTTTATAGTCAAATATTGGTTTTTTTATCTTTAATTCCTCTTCTTTTAATAATCCTACATCTAAAAGTTCAAATACCCATGCAATTAAATTTCCTATCTCTATAGCATCAAATCCCAACTCATCTACAGTTTTTGTAACTTTATCAGTCTCATATAAATCAAAGATCCCTAATAATGTTCCATTTGCTGCATATGGTTCATAATCAACCTTATTTCTATTTCTATATTTTTTACATAGAACTGGACAAGGTTCTCCACAGTTAGTCCATTTTTTAGTTTCTATACTCTCTTTGTTGAAAGTTTCAAGATAGTATTTTAATATCTTCTCTAAGATTTTTTTTCTGTCCTCTTTACTAATATATGGCATCCTCCAATTAAATATTGGAACTTTTTCTTTATATAAAAGCCAGTTGTTTCCAAAGGTTCCTCCAGTTTTCGTTTCATCATTATATCTATATTTTTTAGTATGTTCTAATACGACTTTACTCATTGGCTTTTTATAGTAATTTTCAATAATTTCTTTAGCCTTTTCTTTTTTTTCTTTATCTTCCTTTCCATCACCAAAGAATATAATTCCAATGATGTTGTGAGCTCTATATAAAACAGAGCCTCCCCCTCCTCTTGCAGCCCAGTCTTCTGAACCTTCAACAAATTTACCATTTCTAACAGTTTGAGAAAATAAACCTCCCATATTTGTTCTTTTTGCTGCCTCTCCAACAACTACACTCCTCATATTCTTATCTTTATAAAGTTCTAATGCATATTCACTAACTTCATAAACTGTCTTTAAATCCTCTTTAACTTCAATAAAATCAATTTTTAATTGTCCTTCATTCTCTATAACTAAAAATGATGGCTTTTCACATCTTCCTATAATACCTACATTGTTTAGTCCAGTATTTTTAAACTGATATCCCGCTCCACCCATTGATGAAAAATAGAACCCATCCCAGAGTGGAGATCTAAAAGAAAATATTAATCTATGCCCTCCGATTACTGGCAATCCTCCAATTCCAAAACAAAAGACATTTTTTTCATCATAGACATCATACTTCCATGTCTCAAATTTATTGTGCCAATATAATCCCCAATCTATTGGTAAAATATTTTTCTCTATAATTTCAAACTTTTTGGTTGTAGCATTTATTAGAGCATTTTTCATAAATCTCATGCCTCGCATTTTTGTAATTTTTAATTTTTTACTTATAAATTATTTTGGAAATTGTATTGATTTATAAATTTTGTTAATTGATGATGATAAACATAATATTTAAATATGAATTTAAAAAGAATTACTAAAATGTTAAAAATGTTAAAATAATTGCATTAAAGTAAATATTTGAGGTGAATTAGAATGCTAAAAAAAATAATAAGTATAGGATTAGGTGTTTTAATTCTTGTAGGAGTAGCTATATGTGGATGTACAGAACAAAATAGTAACCAAAATAACACTCAAGAGAAAGTCATTTTAAAAATATTCCATGCAGGTAGTTTGTCTGTACCTCTTGAGGAATATGCAAATATGTTCGAAAAAGAACATCCTAATGTTGTTATAGAAAGAGAACCTGCTGGTAGTGTTGCATGTGTAAGGAAAATAATAGATTTAGGAAAAAAGGCTGATGTTTTAGCTGTGGCTGATTATTCATTAATACCCCAAATGATGATGCCAAAATATGCTGATTGGTATGTTATGTTTGCAAGGAATGAACTCGTTTTAGCATACACTAATAAAAGTAAATACAGTAATGAAATAAATTCAACTAATTGGTATAAAATTTTAGAAAAGCCAGATGTTAAATTTGGATTCTCAAATCCTAACGATGATCCATGTGGTTATAGAAGTCAGATAGTTTTAATGTTAGCCTCACTTTATTACAAGAATCCAAAGATTTATGAGGATTTAATTCTAAAAAATACTAATATTAAATTTAAGGAAGAGAATGGAACCTATGTAATATTAGTTCCTCCAAATATTGATTACAACACTAACAGGATATTAATTAGAAGTAAAGAAACAGATTTATTAGCTCCTTTAGAGGCAGGTGCTTGTGATTATATATTTATATACAAAAGTGTTGCAAATCAACACCACTTAAAATATATTGAACTTCCAAAAGAAATAAATCTTGGATACTATGAATATAAAGATATCTACAAAAAGGTTGAAGTTAAACTATTAAGTGAAAACAAAACTATTGTAGGAAAGCCTATAGTTTATGGTATAACAGTTCCAAAGAATGCTCCACATAAAAAAATAGCTATAGAGTTTGTTAAGTTTATTTTAGAACATCCAGAAGTTTTAGAAAAGAATGGACAGCCAGCAATAACACCAGCAATTGCTAAGGGTAATGTTCCAGAGGAATTGAAAGATTTAGTTAAAATAGAGGGCTAAATAATACTTTCTAAAAATTCTATATCTTTAATAATTACATCTATTTTTTCTTCTTTTGTTAATGGGTTTTTTCCTAACCTTCTATCATCAAGTTCTAAGTTAAACATTCCTTTATAACCATAATCTACAAGTTGTTTTATATATGGAGTAAAATCAATTTCAGATTTTATTAAAGGATAATGATCTTTTCTATTTACCACTCCTGAAATATGAGTATGGATAATATAATCAATAACTCTCTCAAGAAACTCTTCAATGTATTCTTTAGCGTGCGCAAAATCTAAGGTCATATACAACAAATTATCATATTTTTTTAGAATCCACTCAACCTCTTCTGGATTCCATCCAATTCTATTAATTCTTTTGGGCATATTTTCCAAGCACAAAGTTATATTTTTATCAATTGCCACTTCTAATGATTTATCTAAATATTTAAAAAATGCTTCAAATTCTTCCTCTGTTGGAGGTCTGTTAGTTGGTCTTTTTCCGGGGTGGAGTGTTATTAATTTACACTTATAAAATTTAGCCAACTCAATGCTCCAAAGCGTCTCTTTTATAACTGCCTCTCTAACATAAGGATTTAAAGAAGACGGATTTAATTCAATGTGTGGATTATGTAACGCTACTTCAAATTTAAGAAACTCTCTTCTAAGTTCAGTTATATAATCTAAATCAAATCTATTGTCCCAAAAATCAGGATTTTCTGGAAAAAATTCTATACATTTTACTCCAATTTCTTTAAATATATCAAATATCTCAACCATAGGATATTCCCAAAAAAATAAAGTTGATACACCTATTTTCATAATATTCACCTAAAATATTTTTAATAAATATTTTTAATTATAATAATACAATATGGTGGATAAATGTATAATAATGTATGGTTGGGACTATGAATAAGATGATGAAAGATAAAGTATTTGGTTGCGTTTTTGGGGCTGTTATTGGAGATGCCTTAGGAATGGCTACTGAAGGATTAAAAAAAGAGGAGATAAAAAAGATTTATGAAGTTGTAGATGACTATGTTGAGCCAAAAAATTATTTAGCAGGAAAATGTGAAAAAGGAGAGTGGACTGATGATACAGAGCAGGCAATTTTTATTATCAAAAGTTTAACTAAAGAAGGAGTTGATATAAAAAAATTTGCAGAATATTTAATAGAATGGGGTAATAAAAATCCTCCTCACATTGGATTAACTTCTTTAAAGGCAATTGAAAAATTAAAAAATAACGATTTTTCTGGAATAGATAGTTCAACATGTGGAGCATCTATGAGAGTATATCCAATAGCTATTTTATTTTATGACAACTTAGAGAAATTAAAAGAAGAGGTTATAAAAGTTTCAAAGATAACCCACAATAATAAGGAGGCAATTGCTGGCTCTTTGGCAATTGCGTTTTTTGTAAGTAATGCACTAAAAGATAAAAAAGATTTTGATTTGTTGGATGAATGCTATAATTTTATAAAAGACATTGACAAAGATTTTGCTAAAAGAGTATTAAAGATTAAAGAATTTGATGATATTGATTCACTTTATAACTACTTTGGAACTGGTGTTTTATCGAGAGAAGTAGTTCCCTCAGTTATAGGGACATATCTATTAACTAACGATTTTAAAGAGGGAATGATTAAATGCATAAATGCTGGAGGAGATACTGACAGTTTAGCCTCTATGTATGGAGCAATATCTGGAGCATACTTTGGTTTTAAAAATATCCCAAAAAAATGGATAGATAATTTAAAAAATAAAGAATTTATTTTCAATTTGGCTGAATATTTATATAATCTTAAATTTGGTTAAAAGTTGTTTTTTATTATTTTATATTGATTATTTTTATTTTAATTCTTCAATTTTGTCTTTATAATATAGGGCAATTGCTCTCTTTGAAAATAACTCCATAAAAAATCCAACAAAACTGGAAACAATTGTTAAAATTAATTTAGCAATAATCATTGTTATTGAGGGAATGTATTCATAATAAAATGAAGGTGTCTGTGCCGCATATAGAATATAGAGTATAAGGAATGGAGATATTACGATAAGTTCAACTATTAAAGTTATGAGAATGACTATAATAACCAAAACAACATATTTTAAAGACATTAACTTAAATATCCTTTTAAACTCAAAAAATCCAAAGAATCCTTTAACAGAAAAATTAACCTCTGCGAGATATGAATATAATATAAGGAGAATAATTAATGGTATCATTAACAGTAACGAAATTAATAACAGTGATAAGCCAATAACTCCACTAATGTCTATAAACATACCAAATAACCCAATAATAAACAAAATAATCAACGGTAACATAAAAATAATTCCTAAGATAAATGTTCCAATCGTATATAAAAATCCTTTTATAAGTAAATCAGTTATATTATTCCATTCTGGCAAAGTATTGGAACCTTCAACTGTTGTTTTCATAACTCTAACATAATAACCATCTACTAAAAATCCAACTATTAAACCAATCAAAAACCCGATAGATGATAGTATTAAAAGAGTCGTAAATTTTTCTAAGTAGACTCCTCCCATCATTCCTGGTTCAATAACTATTGATACAAAGACACTCAACGCCCCAGATATGGCATATAATAAACCTCCAACTAATCCTTTTTTTATATCTGAGAAAGCATATCTAAATGCGTCTGAAATATAGTCCTCTAATTTTCTCATAATTCATCCTCCAAATTTTTTAATATTTTAAATATTTTCAAATTTATATCCTTTTTGCAATTTATAATTAAAATTAAAAAGTAAAAATTTATGAAATATTTTCTTCAACTTTGTCTTTGTAGTATAAAGAATAAGCTCTTTTTGAAAAAAGGGACATAAAGAATCCTACAAATCCAGCGACACTATAGGAAATTAAATCAACTATAAGCATTGGCATCGATAAAGTAGATGTTAAATTATATGGTGAGTATTTTATCGAAGAAAATAAAAACATATACTTTATGAAGGCAAAAAATGAATAAATCACCATATCTATTATGAAAGTTATTACCATAATAAGAATTACCAGAATAATATACTTTATTGACATTAATCTAAATATCCTTTTAAACTCAAAAAATCCTAAAAATCCCTTAACTGAGTAATTAACCTCTGCGAGGGGGGCATAGAATACAAAGGCAATAAAGAATGGGATACTTATAACTAATGAAGCAAACAATAAAATTAATCCATTTCCTATATTATGCTGTGTAATTACATAATATGCCCCAATTATTAGAAGTATAATCAACGGTAGCAAGAATATAACCAATAATATAAAAACTCCAACAGCATATAGAAATCCTCTTATAAGTAAATCAGTAATATTACTCCACTCTGGTAATTCATTAGAACCCTCAACTGTTGTTCTCATAACTCTAACATAATAACCATTTACTAAGAATCCAATTATTATCCCTATTAAAAAT
>JALVUY010000227.1 GCA_027023665.1 Methanocaldococcaceae archaeon | reverse complement strand
AGTAAAAGACACTGCAAAGAATTCTGGTGTTTTTAACCTATCTATTATATTAACTATATCCTCAATATCCATATTTTTTAGTGCCTCAAATTCTCCACTTCCTGGAGCTTTTTCCACTCTATTTAAGTATTTTTTATAATTTTCATCGCAATATATACATTTTAAAGGACATCCTGCAAATCTTACAAATATAAATCTTCTTCCAATATACTTTCCCTCTCCCATTATTGAACTAAAAATTTCCCTTATCATCCTTATCTCTCCAAATATTTTTATTTATTTTGATTTATTACAATTTTATTCCAACTACCTTACTCAAACCGTTTTTCATATAAACACCATAAACTACATCTGCTTTACTAACCATCTGTTCCCTATGGCTTATAACTATAAACTGACTTTTTTTAGAGGCGTTTTTAATCATATCTGCTATTAATGAAACATTTTTTACATCTAAGGCGGCATCAATCTCATCCAGTATATAAAATGGTGAAGGATTCAATCTTTGAATAGCAAATAAAAATGCTAAGGCAGTTAAACTCTTTTCTCCTCCACTCATGGCATCTAAACTTAATAATTTTTTACCCCTTGGTGAGGCATCGATTAAAATTCCTCCTTCAAAAGGATTTTCTTCATTTTCTAAGCTTAGTTTTCCAACTCCCCCAATTTCTTTATAAACTTCCTCAAAATTTTTAGATACTTTCTTAAATACTTCCATAAATACATCTTTCTTTTTATTTTCAAGTTCTTCCATTAATTGTAGATATTTCTTTTCATCTCTTTCGTATTCTTTCCTTTTTTCTATAAGCTCGTTGTATCTCTCCAAAATATAGTTATAATCTTCAATAGCTCTCATATTTACTGGCTCTAATTTTTTTATTTCATTTTCTATTTCTCCTATGTATATTTCAAGCTCTTCAATGCTTTTATTATCTAATTCCTCATTTATATCTGTTTTTTCACATAGATACAATTTTTTCTCTTCTTCTTCCAATTTACTCTCATATTTTGCCTTTTCAACTATAAGCTCATTTATTCTATTTTCAATATCTCTCACTTTATTTATCAAATCTTTTTTACATTTTTCTAAGTTTTCTATCTCTTTTTCTATATGTTCTCTTTTTTCAGAAAGTGATTTTATATTTTTAGCTATTTCTTCATATCTTTTTTTCTTTTCTTCTAATATAGATGAGTTTTTTTCAATGCTTTCTTTATATAACTGTATATTTTTTTCTAACATTTCTTTTTTATTTGTTAGTTCTGAAATTTTGTTATTTAACTCTTCAATTTTTGGAATTAATATCTCTTTTACTAAACTAAGA
>JALVUY010000226.1:647-1325 GCA_027023665.1 Methanocaldococcaceae archaeon | reverse complement strand
CTATATTGGGAAGTAAGACCCCTCATATCCAGAACCTTGCAGTTGGTGGGGTTGCAAATCCAGTTGATCCAAATACACCTGCGCCCCTTACTATGGAACAACTCTTGTACGTAAAGAGTTTGATAGATAATATTAAAGGATTTGTGAAAAAGGTATATCTAGTGGACGTGGCAGCTGTTGGTGCTTTTTATGCTGATTGGACAAAATATGGTTCTGGTGTGACAAACTATCTTAGTGTCCCTGAGCTTCCAATGGATGAAAAGGGCACTAAGTTCTTAATGCCAGGTGGTTACATTGAAAATGGTGATCTAAGTACATTTCAACCTATTAAATCGTTTAATGACTCATTCTTTAAAGACAATGTTAAAGAATGCATAAAACATTCTTGGTATGACGGTGATTGGAATCGTCATCCATGGGTGGAAGAAACTGATCCTAAATATACAGGTTATGATGTGGAAGAAAAGTATTCATGGGTCAAAGCCCCGAATTTTAAAGAAAAACCAGCTCAAGTAGGACCACTAGCCAATGTTTTGTGTATGTATGCTGCTGGACATAAACCAACAAAGAAATATGTAAATACTGCGTTAAGTATTGCGTCTCAAATAGCAGGTACAAAGATTGGACTCTCTGCACTCCATTCAACAATTGGTCGTCATGCTGCAAGGGCTGTAAGGG
>JALVUY010000226.1:0-637 GCA_027023665.1 Methanocaldococcaceae archaeon | reverse complement strand
GATTATGATACATTCCATTCTCCTAAATTTCCAAAGGGAGAGATCAAGGGATTTGGTTTTCACGAGGCCCCAAGGGGAATGTTGTCTCACTGGGTAATAATCAGGGATGGAAAGATTGCCAACTATCAGGCAGTGGTTCCTTCAACCTGGAATGCAGGTCCACGAAATCAGAAAGACGAATTAGGACCTTATGAGGCCTCTTTGATAGGAAATCCAATAGCAGATCCCAAAAAACCTTTGGAGGTTCTTCGTACTGTTCACTCCTTTGACCCCTGTCTTGCCTGTGCTATCCACCTGCATAATGAAGATGATGATGAGGTTGTAAAGGTGAGGGTACTCTAGGTTATGAAAAGTGTTAGTGAAAATAACCCCCAGGTAGTGGTCCTGGGGGTTGGAAATATACTAATGGGTGACGAGGGTATTGGAGTCAGGGCAGTGGAGGAGCTTGAAAAAAGATATGAAGTCCCTGACAACGTGGAGATAGTGGATGGTGGGACCAGTGGAATGTCGCTTATAAATTATCTGGAAGGCAAAGATGCAGTATATATTATTGATGCAATCCAAAAAAAGGGGAGTTCTCCAGGGCAAGTGGTTGTCATTGACCTACTTGAAAAGCCTAATTTTTATAGAATAAAGA
>JALVUY010000225.1 GCA_027023665.1 Methanocaldococcaceae archaeon | reverse complement strand
GATATATCTTCTTTAATTATAATTTAATAATTTACATAATTGAATAAATCAATAAAGTATTCAATAAAAAATCATAAACAATAAATATTCTAAACTAACTAAAAATTAATTATCAAAATAGCTGTTTTAAATCAAAGGTGGTTTTATGGTTAATGTTTTAATAAACGGTTATGGGTCAATTGGTAAAAGAGTGGCAGATGCTGTTTCAATGCAGGACGATATGAAAGTTGTAGGAGTCACTAAGACAAAGCCTGATTTTGAAGCTAGGTTGGCTGTTGAAAAAGGTTACAAGTTATTTGTAGCAATTCCAGATAAAGAAAGAGTAAAAATGTTTGAAGATGCTGGAATCCCTGTAGAAGGAACAATATTAGATATTATAGAAGATGTTGATATTGTCGTTGATGGGGCCCCTAAAAAGATAGGAAAGCAGAATTTAGAAAATATTTATAAGCCACACAAAGTTAAGGCTATACTACAAGGAGGAGAAAAGGCTAAGGATGTCGAGGATAACTTTAATGCTCTTTGGAGTTATGACAGATGTTATGGAAAAGATTATGTAAGAGTTGTCTCTTGTAACACAACTGGTTTATGTAGAATATTATACGCTATAAATTCAGTTGCAGACATTAAAAAGGCGAGAGTAGTATTAGTTAGAAGAGCTGCAGATCCAAATGATGATAAAAGAGGGCCTGTTAATGCCATAGTTCCTAATCCTGTAACTGTTCCTTCCCATCATGGTCCTGATGTAGTTTCAGTAGTTCCTGAATTTGAAGGGAAGATAGTAACATCTGCAGTTATTGTTCCTACAACTTTAATGCATCAGCATACATTAATGGTTGAAGTTGAAAACAATGTTAGTAGAGATGAAGTTTTAGAATCTATTGAGAAAACTCCAAGAATTATAGCTGTTAAATATGAGGATGGATTTACATCAACTGCACAGATAATAGAGTATGGAAGAGATTTAGGTAGATTGAGATACGATATAAATGAGTTAGTTGTTTGGGAAGAAAGTGTTAATGTTGTAGATAATGAAATATTCTTAATGCAGGCAGTTCATCAAGAGAGTATAGTTATTCCAGAAAACATTGACTGTATAAGAGCTATGCTTCAATTAGAAGAAGATAAATTTAAATCAATTGAAAAAACTAATAAAGCTATGGGGATCAAATAAAAATAATTTTTTTATTTTATTTTTCATTTTTTATTTTCAGAATATTAATTATATATTTTAAATATTTAAATTAATAAAACTACAAAAAATTTTAATATTGATAAAATAAATTTTAATTTAGATCCTCATAAATATTTTTCATATTTTTAACCAAAAATTTTATATATGATAATACTAACTTATGGTATAGTATTAAAAGGTGGTATCATGGATGATATTGATAGGAAGGCGATAAATTTATTAATCAACGCCACCTTAATGAGCGAAAATGAGATAGAAAAAACTTTAAAAATATTAAGAGACTTGGCAAGAGTCAAAAAAAGAAAAGAAAAAAACTTAAAGTCAATAAGAGAAGTATTAGACTATTGGGCTTGTCAGGCTTATAAATACTCTATGAGAACTTAAACTATTTTTTTGCATAGAAATTTTTATAAAATTTTTTATCTTAAAAAATTAATAAAAAATATTAAGAATTTCTCATGGGAGTAATAATGATTAAAATTGTATATATAACCAATAAAGGAAAAAAGATAGCAGAAGAGATTAAAAGAGTTTTTGATTATTACTTATACGAAAGTGAAATATATCCAATAAAAAATTTTGAAATTAGTGGAGATGAAAAAGGCTTTATATTTATAATGGCTACTGGAATCGTCTTGAGGAAATTTATTGATAAAATTAAAAATGATAAGTTTAAAGACCCCTTTGTTATTGTTTGTAACGAAAATAGAGAAATAATTCCCCTTTTATCAAACCATTTAGGGAGAGGTAACTATTTTTCTAAGCTAATAGCAAACAACATAAATGGAAAGGTTATTTTTACAACTGCTACTGATGTAACTAAAAAAATAGGGCTTGATGAACTCTCCAAAATACTATTTTTGGAGATTCCTAAAAGAAAAGACATTTTAAAAATAAACAAAAAAATTTTAGAGGAAGATATTGATTTGATAGTCCCAAAACATTGGAAAATAAAGAAATTGAACGGATATAAAATAAGTTATCATGATAAATATGAGGTCGTTGTTGATAACAGAATAAAGTTAAAACCTTTAAGAATAGGAGTTGGAATAGGAGCAAGAAAAAATATAGAGAGATATAAAGTTTTTTGGACTATAAAAAAAGGTTTATTTTTAAGAAGTATTCCTATTTGGAGAGTAGATGCCTTTGCTACAATAGAAGATAAAAAAGATGAAAAAGGAATATTAGAGGCAGTAAATAAATTTAAAAAGCCATTATTTATTTTTAAAAAAGAGGAAATTAACGAAGTTTATGAAAAAATAAAGTTAGAAAAGTCAGAATTTGTATATAAAAATATAGGCGTTTATGGAGTCTCTGAACCAGCATCAATATTGGCTGTTAAAAAATTAACAGATAAGAACTATGAAAATATTGAGTTATTATTAAAAAAGTTTAAAAAAGATGGAGTTACCGTAGCAATATCTATTGAGCAGTAACTTTC
Source organism: Methanocaldococcaceae archaeon (assembly GCA_027023665.1). Lineage (GTDB taxonomy): Archaea > AGJL01 > Methanococci > Methanococcales > Methanocaldococcaceae > Methanocaldococcus. Next base: position 3,782 of record JALVUY010000225.1, on the reverse strand, counting down.
TGTTCTTCTTTTTCATCTCCATATAATATTTTTGCTATCTCTTTTAAAGTTTCAATACCTTTTGCTTCAGTTCTTAAGAGAGGGACATAAGCAATAACTTTATCCCCAAATTTCTCTTTAATCATTTCCAATCTCTTTAACTGCAATTCTCTTCTTGCTCTACAGAAGTCACACTGGACATCTTCAGGAATTAGTTGATTTACAATAACTGCATCAATTGGAATTCCATATTTTTGGAGAGCTTTCATCGCTCTCTCACTCTCTAAGATACTCATCTCCTCAGGAATAACTACCAATCTAAAGGCAGTTCTTTCAGGATCTGATAATATTTTTCTTGCTCTAACTATTCTCTCTTTCATCTTTTCTAATTCTTCTAACATTTTGTCATAGTCAATATCTTCATCTTTTCCTCCAAATGGTAGGAATTTTTTCATCATCTTCATAAATCCACTCATCTGCTTCCTTAATTTAATCAATTTAGTCATATACTTATCCATAACTTCTGGCATTCCCAAGAATCTCAAAGTGTGTCCAGTTGGAGCGGTGTCAAATATAACTACATCAAACTCATTGCTGTCCATATATTTTAAGAATACATCAAAAGCAGCACTTTCATCAGTTCCTGGAGAGAGGGCAGCCATCTCTAATTGGTCCTCCAACATCTCTCCTAAGAATGGGTTTTCTTCTATTTGAGCCTTTAACTTTTCTTTATACTCTTCCATCGCTTTCTGTGGGTCAATTTCTACAACATATAGGTTGTCGAAACCTTTAACTTTTGTTGGCTCATGCCCAAACTCTTGCTCAAATATATCTCTCAAAGAATGTGCTGGGTCTGTTGAGACGATAACAACCTTTAACCCTTTTTCAGCTAAATATACACCAGTAGCGGCACTCATTGTTGTCTTTCCAACTCCTCCCTTACCTCCAAACATAATATATTTAGTTCCATCTTTCTTTTCTAATTTCTTCTCTGTAATTCCTCTTAATGAATTTATTGAATCTTTTATTTTTGATAACATTTATTCTCACCTTAAATTTTTTAGTCTTGTTATGAGTTCATCAACATCAACCAAAGTATTTATACACCCATCCCTTAATAAAGGTTGTCCTTGTGAAGGAATTCCTTTTCTTGATAGCATATTCATTCCATAAAATAAATCCCTATTGCACGCAACACCAAACACAGCATCTGGCTTTTCTTCTTTTAAAATTCTCTTTAAGAATGTAGAGCCTGGAACTATATAAACTTTGTAATTGTTTTCCTTTGCCACTTTTATAATGTCTCCTATTTTGCATCTCCCACAGAATATGCATTCAACACCATTAGGGGTTAATTTAGCAGGACATTTTGTATCTCTTAAACAGTGTGGAAGGACTAAAACCTTATTTTTTGCTTTTTTAAATGCATCTTCATAATATTTATTGTAAAATTCTATTCCTACTCTATAAAAAGTATCTTCTGTCCCAATTAATAGAAAAACTTTTAATAGTATTGAATAAAAATTATCCATTAAGAATAAAGCCAAATTAGGAAATATCAATCTATCCTTTTTTAATAATATATATCCAATAATTAAAATTAAGATGGATACTATAAATATTAGTGCAAATACTGTTAGTGTTATCAAACCTACAATTTGTAAAAACCCCTCTAAAATCAAAATATATCCCTCCTTTTTATACTCCTTATATATAGTTGTATGCAAATAAACAATAATCTAAAGAATGGAAATTTGAAATCCTTCCATAAGAATGGCATTTTAAATATAAAAAACACTAAAAATAAAAAATGGAAAATGATGGGATAAATATGATAACTTTATGTAATAAATTTGCTGATCATAAATGTTATGATGTGGCGATAGTTGTAGATGTTTTAAGAGCATCAACTACAATAGTAACTCTTCTATCATTTATCGATGAGGTATATATAACTACATCTATACAGAGAGAAGAAGAAAATGCCATATACATTGGAGAGAGAAAGGGCAGAAAAATAGGAGATTTTTATTTTGGAAACTCTCCAACAGAGATTTTAGCAAATAAAGATATTATAAAGGAAAGATATGAAAATGGAGAAAAGGTTATATTATCAACGACAAATGGAACGAGAGTTTTAAAAAACTTGGATGCTGAACACATTTTTATAGGAGCGATAGTTAATGCAAAGTATGTTGCTGAGGCAGTTAAAGATTTTGAAAATGTCAGTTTAGTTCCATGTCATAGAGAAAACAATTTTTCAATAGACGATTTTATTGGCTGTGGAATTATTGCTAAATATCTCAATAGGGAGTATGATGATTTTATTAAAGCAGCAGTAGAACTAACTAAATATGACTGGATGTCTTTAATTTTAGAATCATCATCTGCTAAAAATTTAAAAAATCTTGGATATGAAAAAGATATAACCTTTGCAATGTTGGAGAATAGCATTGATGCAGTAGGAATTTACAAAAAAGAAGAGAACAAAGTTGTAAGAGTTAAATAAACTTTGTGATAGTATGAGAATTGACATAAATAGAATAAAAAATGAAGAAGATATTAAAATGCTAAAAGAGTTAAAATGGAACGGATTTGTTTTTTATCAGTATGATTATGAATTTGACAAAGAATTATTTGAGGAGGTAAAATCTATTGGTGAAAGTTATAAATTAAAAGTTTATTCAGGAGTGAAAATAAAAACAGAGAATTCTAAAGAATTGAGAAAAAAGGTAAAGAAATTTAGAAATAAATGTCATATAATATTAGTTGAAGGAGGAATTTTAAAAATAAATAGAGCATCTGTGGAAATGCACGATGTAGATATACTATCAACTCCTGAATTGGGTAGAAAAGACAGTGGTGTAGATCATGTATTGGCGAGATTGGCTTCAACTCACAGAGTGGCTATTGAGCTAAATTTAAAAAATCTTTTAAGTAAAGATGGTTATGAAAGGGCGAGAACATTACTATTTTTTAGAAATAACTTAAAATTAGCAAAAAAGTATGATGTTCCAGTTGTAATTTCTACGGATGCTGAAAATAAATATCAAATTAAAAATCCCTACGATTTAAGAGCATTTTTAAACACTTTGGTAGATGTCAATTATTCAAAAAAAATTATGGAAACCACTTATAAAATATGCGAATTTAGAGATTATTTAATGAAAGACAATGTTGTTAGATATGGAGTTGAAATTATAAAAGAGTAAAGGTAAAAAATTAAATAAAAAATTATTAATCAGTTTGTTTCATTTGTTGAATATTATTTAAATTTGATGCAATTTCGTTCTTTATGCTTTGTGAAATTACTCCTGAAACATCAATCTCTCTCTTAATATCTATTGGAATATTAACTGTTGTTATCATTAAATTAATTGATATAGTTCCGTTGATTTCAACAGGCAACTTAGAGCTTTTACTTTTAAGAACAGCCTCGACAATTTTTTCATTAGATATTATTATTGGAAGTTCAAATGTAGAATTTCCTGAAGATATTTTAATATTATCCTGTTCTCCATGTCCTAAGTGAATTTTGTCTCCATCAACTAAAGCATATATATCTAAGGAAATTTTATTGATTGTTACTCCAATCGGATATGGATTATCTACTAAAACTTTAATAGTAAATTTAGTATTGTTCATATCAGCTGACTGGACTTTATTCTCAATAACTTCAACTTTTGGAGGCTCTAAACATCCAGAAAGTCCAACGATTACTACCATTAGAACAAATAAAATAAGGAATTTTTTAAAATCCATTAGTTTCACCTACATAGTTTTTGAGTGTAAATATTCTAATT
>JALVUY010000224.1 GCA_027023665.1 Methanocaldococcaceae archaeon | reverse complement strand
CTTTTTACCTTTATCTTTTTTATCCTTTTTCTTTTCTTTATCTTTCTTTTTCTTCTTTGGTTTAGGATACTTTCTCTTTATTTCTTCAACTCTCTTATTTAATTTCTCCAACAATTCATCAGCTATATAATCTCCAACATAATCACCTCTTGCCGCTATTGCCAACTTACAGGCCAAAGCCCTTGCTATCTTACCTCTCTGCCATGGAGGAGAACCTTTAATTAAAGGATGATTAAATATAATTCCATGCTTTGGTGGAGTAGCTTTACTTCTTAAATGTGCAAACAACGCCTTTTCAGCACCTAAAACTTGTATAGTTGAGGCGGGCATCTTAGATAACTTTTCCAAACCTCCAGCTAGTCCTATTAATTTAGCCCCCAAAGAAACGCCAGCGAGTTTTGTAATATTTGGACATTCTTCACTCATCAATTTCTCTAAGTATTCATAAAGTTCTTTTCTCTTTTCATATAGATGATTAATTTCCTCGGCAAATTTACCTATTACATCTAAATCGTAATCTTCCAACTCTCCACCCATTGAATTTTTTGCCGCTTCTGCAATTTTTTCAGCCAACTTTGATGGTAGTATCTTTTTTAATTGGCTCTTTGTAAAGTTCTCTCTCTTTTTTAACTTTGCTACTAAATAGGCATAAGCCTCATGCTTACTAACTAAGTGATCCAACTCTGGGAAGTATAAGGAATACCACTCCCTTAATCTTTCTGAAAGTAAATTTAAAGTTTTATCTAAATCAGATATTGCCTCAGCAACTTGAATAATGATTTTATCTTTTTGTTGAGTATAACTCTTTATAAGTTTCTTTGTTAGTTCTGTATTCCAATAGTGCATTTTATTTTTAAAATCCTCATAATTTTTAAAGTATCTCAACTCCTTACCAATTTCAAATAAATTATTTCTCAAATACTCTCCAATTTTGAATGGCTCAATACTTAAAATTTCTAACTTTACTTCCTCATTCCACTCTTCTTTTAACTCATCTGCCATTTTATTTGGATTCGTTCTTAATAAAAACAGTATTTCTGGAATTTTCTCCTCGTCAAATAATTTTTTATATTCAATGTCATCTAAACTATTAACTTCCTTGTTATCTTTAACTCCAAACGCACCATAAGGAGTAAATGCTACATATATCAAAGTAATCCCTCCATAAATGTCATAATTTTAAGAATATTTTTATAGTAAAATTTTAAAGAGTTATGTAATATAAAAGTTTAGTTATAGAAATATTTTTTGAAATATTTTAAATAGGAGATATTTATGAATGTTGAAGATTTAGAGAGGATGTTAATTCCTAAGGGAGAGGTTTCAGTTATAGGTTGTGGTAGATTAGGAGTTAGAGTTATATTTGATTTATTGGAAGTGCATAGGGGTGGAGTAGAGAAAGTTTATGTTTTTGACAGCGCTAAGATAGAGGAGAATGATATTATTCATAGAAAATTAGGAGGAAAGGTTGGAGAGTATAAAGTAGATTTTATAAAAAGATTTTTTAAAGATAGAGTAGAATCTTACAAAGTAAATATAAATGAAAAAAATTTAAATTTGATTAAGGGAGATGTTGCAATTATATGCATCGCTGGTGGTGACACTATTCCAACAACAAAGGCTATTATAGAATACTGCAAAAGTAAAGGAATTAAAACGATAGGGACAAATGGAGTTTTTGGCATTGATGAAAAAATAAAAGTTTGTGATGCTAAGTATGCAAAGGGTCCAGCAAAGTTTTTAAATATAAATGAAGAGGGGCATATTGTAGTAGGAACTGAAAAGTTTATCAAAGATTTTGAGCCAATAACTCCTTATACATTAGATGAAATTGCCAAAAGGATGGTTATTGAGTGTTTAAGAATTCTTTGGAAGAAATATTATTCTAAATAAATAATATTAAATAATAATGAATACAAGATGTAATCCATTAACATAAAAGTATAAATATAATAACAAAATAATTAATAATAAAATAAAAGTATAATTAATAACACCAAACATTTTTAAATAACCAACAATACAATTATACTTTGTAATGATTATTATTTTACTTTGGTGATGATTATGGTTTTTGAAGAATTTATCACATCAGAATTAAAAAAAGAGAAAAAATCTTTTAACGAAGAATTTAAAGAAGAAAAAACTGAAAAAGAATCTTTAAGTGATAATATAATTGATAACACTTTAAAAGATAAAGCCACAATTGCAGAATTAGAGAGTAGAATTTTAAAATTAGAATTAGAGAAAAAAGAACTTGAAAGAGAGAATTTACAGTTAATGAAAGAAAATGAAATTTTAAGAAGAGAATTAGACAGAATGAGAGTTCCTCCATTAATAGTTGGGACTGTAGTTGATAAAGTTGGAGAGAGGAAGGTAATTGTTAAAAGTTCAACAGGTCCAAGTTTCTTAGTTAATGTATCACACTTCGTAAATCCAGATGATATAACTCCGGGAAAAAGAGTCTGCCTAAATCAACAGACATTGACAGTTGTTGATGTTCTCCCAGAAAATAAAGATTACAGAGCAAGGGCTATGGAAGTTGATGAAAGACCTAATGTTAGGTATGAGGATATTGGAGGTTTAGATAAGCAAATACAAGAAATTAGGGAAGTTGTAGAACTTCCAATGAAACATCCAGAATTATTTGAAAAAGTAGGAATTGAACCACCAAAAGGTATTTTACTTTATGGACCTCCAGGGACTGGTAAAACATTATTAGCTAAGGCTGTTGCAACAGAAACTAATGCAACATTTATAAGAGTTGTTGGCTCTGAATTGGTTAAAAAGTTTATTGGAGAAGGGGCTTCATTAGTTAAAGATATATTCAAATTAGCAAAAGAGAAGGCACCGTCAATAATATTCATTGATGAGATAGATGCTATCGCCGCAAAGAGAACTGATGCTTTAACTGGTGGAGATAGAGAGGTTCAAAGAACTCTAATGCAGTTATTGGCAGAGATGGATGGTTTTGACTCAAGAGGAGATGTTAAAATAATAGGAGCTACAAACAGATTGGACATTTTAGACCCAGCAATATTAAGACCTGGAAGATTTGATAGAATTATCGAAGTTCCACCACCAGATGAAAAAGGTAGGTTAGATATATTAAAGATACACACAAGAAAGATGAATTTAGCAGAGGATGTTAATTTAGAGGAGATAGCAAAAATGACTGAGGGATGTGTAGGGGCTGAATTAAGGGCAATTTGCACAGAGGCAGGGATGAATGCTATAAGAGAACTTAGAGATTATGTAACTATGGAGGACTTCAAAAAGGCAGTTAAAAAGATTATGGAAAAGAAAAAAGGCAAAGTTCAAGAAGAACCAACACATCTGTCAGTTCTTTACAGATAAAATAAATAAAACTTTTTTATTTTTTATTTTTTAAAATTTTTATTTAAATATTTTAACTATTTTGTAATATATTATGTGTTAGTTATTCTCTATGTTTATTTTTTATGAGAAAATTTTTATTTTAATTTTTACTTTATTACTTTGTTTATAAGATTTATAAGATAAGATTATTAAAATTTTGGTGATTTTAAATGAACACCTATGGAGATATGTTTAGGGTTACAGTTTTTGGTGAGAGTCACGGAAAGGCTGTTGGAGCAGTTGTTGATGGCTGTCCAGCAAATTTGCCATTATCTGAAGAAGACATCCAAAAAGAACTTAATAGAAGACGGCCAGGAAGTAGTATATTCTCGACTCCAAGAAAAGAAGAGGACATTGTAGAAATCTTATCTGGAATTTTTGAGGGAAAAACTACTGGAACGCCTATATGTTCAATTGTCTATAATAAAAATGCAAGACCAAAAGATTATTCATTGATAAAGGACACTCCAAGACCTGGACACGCAGATTTAACCTATAGATTAAAATATAGAAATTATGATTATAGAGGAGGAGGTAGAGCTAGTGGAAGAGTAACAGTAGGACATGTCATTGGTGGAGCAATTGCAAAAAAATTACTTTCTTACACATATAATATAAAAATCATTGGGTATACAATAAAAATTGGAAGAATAGAAGGAGATTTTAATTATTACAAAAATCCAGATATATTTGAAGATGAGAAATCTCTTGAAAGTCTGATAGAAAGGATTGAAAATAATCCACTAAGATGTCCTTCAATGAATGAAAAAGAGATGGAAGAGTATGTTTTAAACGCCATGAAAAATAAAGACAGTGTTGGTGGAGTTGTAGAGATAGTAGCTGTAAATGTTCCTGTTGGTGTTGGAAATCCAATATTTAATAAGTTAAATGGAGAGTTGGCAAGAGGGTTAATGAGTATAAATGCAGTTAAAGGAGTTGAGATTGGTAGAGGTTTTGAATCTGCGGAAATGTATGGAAGTGAGATGAATGATGTGATGTATCTTGATGAAGACAAAAATATAAGATTTAAAACTAACAATTGTGGAGGAATATTGGGAGGAATTAGTTGTGGGACTCCAATTGTTATAAGAATTGCTGTAAAACCTACACCTTCAATAGGTAAAAAGCAGAGAACCATAAATTTAAAAACCTTAGAAAATACTGAAATTGAAATTAAAGGGAGACATGATCCAATTATAGTCCCAAGAATTATTCCAGTTGCTGAATCTATTGTAGCAATAACCTTGGCAGATTTAATGATTAAAGGAGGCTTTATACATCCTTGTAGATTATAAATGATAACACTATGTATGGTGAAAAGATGAAGTTTATATTTATCACAGGGGGAGTTATATCATCCTTAGGAAAGGGAATTACAGCGGCATCTTTGGGTAGATTGTTGAAAGCAAGAGGTTTTAAGGTAAATATGGTTAAGATAGATCCATATTTACAAATTGACGCTGGAACGATGTCTCCTTATGAGCATGGAGAAGTATTTGTAACTGAAGATGGTGGAGAGACAGATTTAGATTTGGGACATTATGAGAGGTTTATTGATGAAAATTTAACTAAACATAATAATATAACAACGGGTAAAATTTATTGGAGTGTTTTAACAAAAGAAAGGAGAGGAGAGTATTTAGGAAAAACTGTTCAAGTAATTCCTCACATAACTAACGAAATAAAGGATTGGATTAAAAAACTTGGAGAAAATTATGACATTACAATTGTTGAGATTGGAGGAACTGTTGGAGATATTGAGAGTTTACCATTCTTAGAGGCTATTAGACAGTTTAAAAAAGATGTTGGCAAAGAAAATGTTTTATACATTCACGTCTCTCTTTTACCATACATAAAAGCGGCTGGAGAGTTAAAAACAAAGCCAACACAACATAGCGTTAAAGAGTTAAGAAGTATTGGAATTCAACCAGATATATTAATTTGCAGAACTGAATATCCAATAAGTAGTAAAATTAAGGAAAAATTATCCCTATTTTGTGATGTAGATAAAGAGGCAGTTATTGAAGCAAGAGATGCAAAAACCATATATGAAGTTCCACTTAACTTAGAAAAGGAAGGTTTAGGAAAATTAGTCACTAAAAAATTAAATCTTCCAGATAGAGAGCCAAATTTAGAAGATTGGAGGAAATTCGTTGATAGAGTAATAAATCCATTAAATGAGGTTGTTATAGCAGTAGTAGGTAAGTATGTTGAGTTAAAAGATGCCTATTTAAGTATAAATGAAGCTTTAATTCATGCAGGGGCTAAGAATGACACAAGAGTTAATATAAATTGGATACATTCAGAAAGATTAGAGAGCGAAGAATTTGAAGAAATTTTAGATAAATTTAGAGAAAATAATCAATTAGATGGAATTTTAGTTCCCGGAGGATTTGGAGATAGGGGAGTTGAAGGAAAAATAAATGCAATAAAATATGCAAGAGAAAATGACATTCCATTTTTAGGCATTTGTATGGGTATGCAGTGTGCAGTTATAGAGTTTGCAAGGAATGTATGTGGCTTAGAGGGGGCTAATTCAACAGAATTTGATGAAAATACAAAATATCCTGTTGTAGATTTGTTGCCTGAACAAAAAGAGATTGACGCAAAAGGAGGGACTATGAGATTAGGGGCATATCCGGCAATACTAAAAGAGGGAACTTTAGTACATAGATTGTATGGAAAAACTGAAGTTTATGAGAGACATAGACATAGATATGAAGTAAATCCTGAATATCATGAAATATTGGAAGAGTATGGTATGACAATTTCTGGAAAATCTCCTGATGGTAGATTGGCAGAGTTTATAGAGATTGATAAAAATAGATACTTTGTAGCAACGCAGGCACATCCAGAATTTAAATCAAGACCAAATAAGCCACATCCTTTGTTTGATGGTTTAGTTAGAGCAGCATTGGGTGAAAAAATTTAAAAATAAAATCTATCAAAGATAACAAAAAAATATAATTAAAAAATAGTTTAAAATCAAAATGAAATTATATTATTTTAAAAATTTTAAATTAAATCTGGGTTACTATCTACTGAGATATATAAT
>JALVUY010000223.1 GCA_027023665.1 Methanocaldococcaceae archaeon | reverse complement strand
ACTTTACCCTTTACGCCCCATTTATCAAAACTTATTTTTTCAACTTCTTTCCATGCTTGAGAAAAATTACCTAAAGTTAATGTAGATATTGAAAAAATAGCTAAGGTTTTAGAGGGCAGTGGTAGCGAGGTAAGAATTGTATTTGACAATTTCACAATTAATGGAGAGGTTGGCTTAAAAATCATTCCTTTAAAAAAAGAGAAAAAAGAATAAAAATATAATTAGTGAGATTTTGCTCGATAAAATAAATTATCTATTTTTATTTCAGAATTTAATAAAAGAAGGAAATTTAAAAATAATAATTAAAAATATCTTTTCTTTAACTGTTGATAAAGATAGGATTATTTTAGATATTTTTAATGTAAAAACAATAAAGGAGTTAATGAGTGCTATACAGATTGATAAAAAAGAGAAGATAACACTTTCAAATATTTTATCAAATATTAAAAATATTAGCGACTTAATGTCTAAGGTTTCAAAAATTGCCGATACATTGGTAAAAAATAAAAAAACATTTGTTTTAAAATATAATGGTGAAGATGTCTTAATTGTAGGATATGAAGCAAAAGGAGGAATTATTTTAAAAAATATAAAAATTGCTAATAAACTGTTATTAATAAAATTATTAAATGAGTTTAGAGATTAAAATTAACTCCTTAAAATTTCATACATTTCTTCAGCCTTTTCATACACTTTTTCTTCATCAACAGCTAATATTTTACCCTCTCTCATTACTATTTTTCCATCTATGATAACATCATCCACAAAGCCATTGAACGCATAAACTAAGTGAGACATAATATTTTCTTTTGGATATAGGAATGGTTTATCCATATTTATTAAAACTATATCAGCCAAATATCCCTCTTTTATTTCTCCAGCTTTTATATTCAACGCCTTAGCTCCATTTTTTGTAGCAAAATTAAAAGCAGTTTCAGCCTTAATTACGGTTGGATCTAAAGTAACTCCTTTATGTAAAATAGCAGTTATTTTTATCTCTTCAAATAAATTTAAATTATTGTTACTTCCACAGCCATCAGTTCCTAATGTAACATTTATCCCTTCTTTTAAAAGCTTTGGTATTGGAGATATTCCAGAGGCTAACTTTAAGTTGCTAATAGGATTATGAGATATATTTATATTCTTTTCTTTAATTATTCTTATCTCTTCATCTGTAAGATGAACACAATGGGCAGCAATAACATTTACATTGTCAAAAAACCCAAATGAATTTAAATAAACAAATGGCTCCATTCCCGTTTTCTCTTTAACTGTTTTAATCTCATCTAATGTCTCATTCATATGAATGTGTATCATAACATTGTATTTTTTAGCCAATTCATTAACTTTCATTAATAATTCTTTAGAGCAAGTATATGGGGCGTGAGGACCTAAAGCTGGAATTATTCTACTGTTATTTAATTCATTTATATATTTAATATATTTTTCAGCGTTTTTTAACTCTTTTTCTCTTCTTTCTTCATCAAACAAGTCAATCATTCCATAGGCTAAAACTGCCCGCATTCCACTCTCATCAACTGCCTTAGCAATCCCCTCTAAGTAAAAATACATATCATTAAATGTAGTAGTTCCGCTTTTAATCATCTCAATGCATCCTAATAATGTTCCCCAATAAACGATTTTTTCATTAAGTTTTGCTTCCATTGGCCATATATAATTGTTTAACCACTCCATTAGTGGAAGATCATCAGCAACTCCCCTAAACAATGTCATTGGTATATGGGTGTGAGTATTTATCAAACCAGGAATTGCTATTTTTTTCTTTCCATCAATAATTTCAACATCTTCAACTTCATCTTTTTTAACTTCTCCAATCTTTTTTATTTTGTTTCCTTCAATTAATATATCCTGCCTTTTTCCATTTACATAAACATCTTTTATTAATATCAAACTCTCACCTACCTTAATTTTTATAATTTTTAAAAATTTTAATTTAATTTTAATTTAATCTATAACTTTGTTTAATTTATACTATTGTATTGTTATGCTTATTTAATTTTATTTAATTATGCTCCTTCAACATATTTTCTTAATTTTTCAAGTTGTTCCTTAGTTCCAAATGCATATATAATATCTCCAACGTTAATTACAGTCTCTGGCGTAGGACTTGTAATCATCTTATTTCCTTTTTTAATAGCTAAAATTGTAGCCCCTGTCTTTTCTCTAATTTTTGAATCCTTTATTAACTTATTGTCAAGTTCACTATTTTTTATAACAAACCTTCTAATTTCCATATCTTCCTGTGAAGCCACTAAAGAATGGATAAATTCAACAACATCTGGATTAATGGCTATTTTAGCTATTTCTAAACCTCCAACTATATAAGGACATACAGCCCTATCAGCCCCTGCTTTTATTAATTTATCTAAGGTTGATTGATCATCTGCTTTTGCAACTATGTAAATATTTGGATTTAATTTTTTTGCTGATAAGGTAATAAATACATTTTCAGCGTCTGAGGTTACTACTGATATTAAACCCTTAGCCCTATCAATCCCTGCCTTTTTTAGTATATCGTCTGAGGTAGCATCTCCGATAATACATATAAGATTTGGATCTTTTTCAAGAGCCTCTTGTAATAACCTTTCATCTTTATCAATAACAACAAAAGGAATTCCTGATTTTTTTAATTCTTCTGCTACAACCCTTCCTAATCTTCCATAACCACAAATTATATAATGATTTTCAACTTTTTTAAGTTTATCAGACATCTTTTTCGACCTGTAATATTTTTTAAAATGTCCTTCTATAAGAAACTCAGCAATGTTACTCATCGTATAGGCTACTGCCCCGACACCAGCAAATATGAATACAATTATGGACAACTTTCCAATAAATGTTTTTGGAGTATAATCTCCATAACCAACTGTTGATATTGTCACAACTGCTGTATAAAATGCTGTAAAAAAGTCCCATCCTTCGCAAATCATTAATATTACTGACTCAATAACTATGAGCAAAATTATAATAAAAATCCCTAAGATTATCTTTTTAAAAGTTTCCATCTGTTTCCCTTTGAACATTTTTTATAGGTGATAAATAATGGAAATTGGAATTTTGGATATAAAAGGTTCTTTGCCACTATTTGAAGATTTTGGTAACTTACCTACAAAAATTATTGATGAAAAAAATTACAAAGAAATTAAAGATTTAGATGTTTTGATAATTCCGGGAGGTAGTTTAATAGAGAGTAATTCATTAACTAATGAGTTAAAGAAAGAAATAGTCAATTTTGATGGATACATTATAGGAATCTGCAGTGGCTTTCAAATATTATCAAAAAAAGTAGATGTTGGTAGAAAAAGTACTATTCCTATTTTTAGAGAAGGTTTAGGGTTGTTAGATGTAGAATTTTATCCGTTGGTTTGCACTGATAGAGTTAAATTTGAATTAAAAAAATCTATCTTTGGGGAGGGAGTTGGAGAAGGTTTTCACTGTCACACATATGGAGATATAAAAATAGTTGATAAAGAAACTAAAATTTTAACAATATCAAAAGTTAAAAAGCTAAATTATAAGATAAATAGTGAAAAATATATAATTTCTGGGGCTTTTAAAGGAAAGGTCTTTGGAACTATGGTTCATAACTTTTTAGACAATGAATTTATTAGAGACAATTTTTTAAAGTATTTAAATGTTGAGGAAGATGAGAAGGAAGAAATTTTTACAAAAAATAAAATAATAAAAGAGGATTTAAAAAAGAGAGCGTTAAAATATAGAATAAATCCTAAATTATATCATAAAGAGGATAAATCAAAAGACAAAAACAAAAAGTATGGAATTATATTATTATCTACATCATCAAACAGTGGAAAAACATTTATAACTACTGCAATATCTGGGAAATTAGATGGAAAGGTTTTTGTAGCTAAAATTGGAGGAGATATTAGAGATATTGTTCCAGCTCTTTATTTACTAAGAGAAAAGATGACAAAATACAACAGCATAAAAATTGGTGAGAGGGGTTGGGTTAAGGTAAATGAATTTTTAGAATATGTAAAAAATTCAGAGTATAAATATATAATTGTTGAAGGAGTTATGGGAGCTTTTACTGCCGCATTTAAAAATCTATCTTCTTACCAAATTGCTAAAAAACTTGGATTTTCTGTTTATATTATAAGCTCCTGTAATTTAAGTGGAATTGAAGGAGCATTTGTTGAGGCAATCTCTTACTACACTCTACTTAAAGATATTGGAATAAGAGTAGAAGGAATTATTTTGAATAAGGTGTATGATTGGAATATCTTTAATAAGTTAAAAGAGTTGGCAAAAAAATATAACATTAAACTTTATGGAGTAGGAAAAGTATCTAATGAAAGTAGAGGGCTTATTCCAGAGATAGAGATTGACTATGAAAGTTTTTGCAAAAATGCACTTAATGTTGATTTAAACATAGATATTCCGGAAGTAAATTTAGAAGATAACAGCATAACAAATATAAATGATAAAAACGATAATTTCTTAAAGGAGTTAGATGTTTGGATGAACAAAATCTTTAATATGAGGGGACAATAATGGATGCTCTTAGTGGATTTTTTAGTTTAATCTGGTGGCTATTGTTTTTTTATTTACTTATGGCACCGCAAATACAGTATAAACAATTACAACTTGCAAGGTTAAGACTCCTTAAAGAGATTTCAGATAAAAGAAATTCAACGATAATTACATTAATACACAGGCAGGAAAGTATAGGATTCTTTGGAATACCAATATACAGGTTTATATCAATAGAAGATAGTGAAGAGGTTTTGAGAGCTATAAGGTCAGCTCCAAAAGATAAACCAATAGATTTAATTATACACACTCCTGGGGGTTTAGTCTTAGCAGCTACTCAAATAGCAAAGGCTTTAAAATCCCATCCAGCAGAAACGAGGGTTATAGTCCCACACTATGCGATGAGTGGAGGAACTTTAATAGCCTTAGCGGCAGATAAAATAATTATGGACGAAAATGCAGTTTTAGGTCCAGTAGACCCACAACTTGGGCAGTATCCAGCTCCAAGTATTGTTAAGGCTGTTGAGCAGAAAGGTGTTGAAAAAGTAGATGACCAGACTTTAATATTAGCAGACATTGCTAAAAAAGCAATAAATCAAGTTCAGAATTTCGTATATAATTTATTAAAAGATAAATATGGAGAAGAAAAGGCTAAAGAACTATCAAAGATATTAACTGAAGGTAGATGGACTCATGACTATCCAATAACTGTAGAGGAGGCTAAAAAACTTGGTTTGGATGTAGATACAAATGTCCCAGAAGAAGTTTATGCATTAATGGAGTTGTATAAACAGCCAGTTAGACAGAGAGGAACTGTTGAATTTATGCCTTACTCAAACCCTCAAAATAGTAAAGCTAAATAATAATATTATAATATTTATTTTTTCTTTTTTATTATTTTAAAATTTTAATAATTTATAAATCCTAAAAATCATACAGTTGAAATAAAAATAAGGGATATTATGAAAGTTTTTTGTTATATCTTAGCTTCTTCAAAGAATCCAGATAGAGTAGAGTGTTCAATACCTTACAAAGTGTGAGGAATATATATTCTTTGGTCCATGTAAAAGGAGATTGAGGGAATATTTGTATAAAGAATATTTAAAAAATTCAGATAATGGAGAATGTGATGTATCCAATGAGGAATTATACATATTGGGGTTTAATGGAAGTAATAGTAAAAAAATTAGAAATAATGATTATGACATTTGAGAGGGCATATAATTTAATGAAGTCAGATAAAATGTTTGAAGAAATGTTCAAGCATCAATACTCACCTTTACACGTGGAGCCAATATATAATGAAAATGATAGGTTCATTGGATATAAATTAAGGTCTAAAGAACACGAAAAAAATGATGAGTGGATTTTAGACATAATTAAAAGTAAAAAAGACCAGAACATTATAATAGAAGATAAACGCCTACTATTAAAAGACCCATCTAAGCGTAATGAAATATTTGTAAGAGATGCATGCTTTTTATGTGAGAATATATTTTTTGCAGTAAAAAAAGGAATGGAAATTGATGATAAAATTTTAAACATCCTTTAAAAAAGCACAAGAAGGAAAAGATGTTGATGAAATTGATGAATATTATATATGTTGGTAAAAGGAAGGATGGTAGTGCAGAAGGTTTAACTGGAAAATACTTAGAAATTGAAGGAGATTTAGCAATAGAATTAATAGATTATATAATAGAAAAATCTAAAAGTATAGATAATACTGGAGATTGGGAACCAAAACTAATACAATGTAAAAAATGTAAAAATGGATGAGAATAACATACACATTTAGTGTCTTATAGAGTTTACTTCCCATAGGTAAGAGAGAAATAACTTAGGTGAAATTATGTTAATTAATGAAATTAAAAATATTAAAGAATTTCGTGGAATAAAAGAACTTAAAAAACCAATAAAATTGAGCAAATTTAATGTTTTAATTGGGAAAAATAACTCTGGAAAAACTACGATACTTGAAAGT
>JALVUY010000222.1:5937-6521 GCA_027023665.1 Methanocaldococcaceae archaeon | reverse complement strand
ATAATACTTTTTTTAATTTAAATATTTTTATGGTCTAAATTAGAGGGTAATGTTTATATATGGGTTATATTTTTAATTATACATCGTTCAATTCGTTCAAAATTTTTTGAACATATTGAACATATTGAACTAAGGAATGTGATAGATATGGAAAATACTAAAGAAATTATTATTAAGTTATTTTCTGGAATTGCTGAGATTCATGGATTGAGCAAGTCTGTTGGAGCAGTTTATGGTATTTTATTTTTTTACGAAAAGCCGATGACGATCTCTGAAATTATGGACGAGTTAAAAATTAGCAAAGGAAATGTAAGCATGTCATTAAGAAAGTTGGAAGAACTTGGATTAATTAGAAAAGTCTGGATAAAAGGAGAAAGAAAGAAATATTATGTAGCAGTAGGAGATTTTTCTTCAATTAAAGACATTGCTAAAAAGAAGCATAAACTAATCTCAGAATCTTATGAATCTTTAAAAAATATCGTACAAATATGTGATAAAGAAGATAAAGAATTTATCAACAAAAAATTGGACAAAATAAGAAAAATGAAGAAGGTTTCAGAAAAGATTTTAGATGTTCTTAATAG
>JALVUY010000222.1:0-5927 GCA_027023665.1 Methanocaldococcaceae archaeon | reverse complement strand
TCTTAATAGTGAATTGGAATAAATGGTGATTTAGGATGATAAGAAATATTTTAAGAGACCTTGCAAATTTCTCTGAAAAAAAGCCGTTTCTTATGGTATTAATTATTTTGATTATAACAATATTTGCTGGAATTTCTGCTACAAATATAAAGACACAGACGTCTTTTGAAAAAATGCTACCTCAAAATAATCCTATAGTTCAAACATTGTATGAGGTTAGAGACGAATTTGGAGGTACAGATGTTGTAATTTTAGCTGTCAAAATAGTACCGTCAAATAACCCAGATAAGGTTGTAGATATCAGGGACCCAAGAGTTTTAAGGGCTGTAAAGGAGTTGGAAGAAAGTTTAAGAACTGTAGATGGAATTACAAGTGTTAGTTCTCCAGTAGATACTCTTGAAAAATTAAATGGAGGAGTTTTACCTCAAGATATTGACACAGTTAAAAGATTGTTAAGTAAACTTCCAGAAAATGAAAGAAGGAAAATGTTTAATTCAGATTACTCAATGATGATCGTTAATGCCTTTACAGATGTTGGAGGAAATGAAAAAAAGAATGTCAGATTGATGCAGGATATTAAAGAAAGAATTGAAGAAACTCCTTTACCTCCAGGAGTAGAAATTATACCAACGGGAACTCCTGCATTAAGAGAGCTATTAGATGTCCTTATGAAAGAAAGTCAAGAGTTTACAACAATATTTGGTTTCATAGGGATTTTGATAATATTAATAGCATACTTTAGAAGACCTGTAGCTTCTATACTACCTTTGTTACCTGTAATTATTTCAGTAATTTGGACCGGGGGGGCTATGGGACTTTTAGGAATTCCATTAGATATGGCTACCGCTGGAATAGGATCTTTAATCCTTGGGCTTGGTATTGATTATGGAATTCATCTGATACATAGATTCAATGAAGAAAAAAGAAAGGGATTTCCCACTGACAAGGCAATAGAGATAGCTGTTGTAGAAACTGGAACTGCTGTATTGGCTACAACTGCTACAACTGTAGTAGGTTTTTTAGCATTAGTGTTGGCTCCATTGCCTATGATGAAACATTTAGGGGAGACTTGTGCATTGGGTATAACATTCTCAATGATTGTAGTTTTAACTCTATTACCAGCTTTAATTGTCATTGAAGACTACTATATAATTCCATTTATAAAAAGAATAAGATCAAAGGGTGAGTAATTATGGATTTTAGAAGATTACTAATAGGTTTACTATCTATGCTTATAATATCAACTGTATCAGCAACTTATGGATTACAGATAGAAGAGCCAGAGTACCAACCACATATAATACATCCTGGTGATGATGTAGATTTATGGATTAAAATAGTAAATGATGACTATGAAAATAAAGTTAAAAATATTGTTATTAAAGTATCTCCTCACTATCCTTTTGAGTTAAAACAGGTTAACCCTATCAAAGGAGAAGTGATTATTAATAGTCTAAATCCTGGAGAACCCTATACGGCATACTTTAAACTACATGTTAATGAAAATGCCCCTTCAAATGATTATAGAATAGATGTTAAAGTGAGTTATGACGAAGTATATGAAGACAATGGAAAGGAAACAGTTGTTCATTATAACTTTACTAAAGTATATTACATTCCAGTGTATGGAACTGCAAGTTTTGAAATTAGTGGAAATACAAACTTAATTCCAGCAAAAACAGAAGTAGTCCCAATAACTATAAAAAATACTGGAACTGGTACAGCAAAAGAGGTCAATGTATATATAGGTTATAAATTAAATCCTACACCAGTTGGATCAGAAATAAAAACAGTTGAATATCCTGGAGGTACTACAATAGAGCAAAAAAAAGATATTGTTTATCCAACAGTTGTTCCTTTAACTGATCTTCCAATCTCTCCAGTAGATATAACAAAGTTTTATCTTGGATCTTTAAAGCCAAATACTGAAAAAACTATAAATGTAAAATTCCATGTATCTCCAAATCTTCTTGAAGGAGTTTATCAGGTTCCTATAGTAGTTACATGGACTGATGAAGATGGTAGTAAAAAGGCAGAGCAGATAAGTTTAGGAGTTTATGTGAAAGGAGATATTATATTAGGAGTATCAAATGTAGTCACAGATCCAAAAGAGATAAAACCTGGGGACACTTATGTTAGAATAGATGTAACTGTCACAAATAATGGACATGCAGAAGCGAAAAACATAATATTAAAATTAATTACAAAATATCCGTTTAAAGATAGTTGGAGTAACTGTAATATAAAGGATATTGGTAATTTAATGCCTGGATCTTCAAAGACCGTTTCTTTCTTTGTAGATGTGGATAAGTATGCAAAAGCAGAGCATTATCTTTTGCCAATAGAGTTTAGTTATTTAGATCCAGAAGATAATGAACATAATGGAGTTAAATATATTGATATATATGTAAAACCAAAACCATTATTTGAGCTCTTAACAAAAGAGGTAAATGTAACTGCTGGAAAAGATAATATAGTTTATATAAAAATAAAAAATATTGGCTCAGAGAAGGCAGAGAGAGTTAAAATCTCTGCAATTAGATGTTCAGGTCAGCCATTTGACTATCCTATAAAATCAGATACTATAGGGACATTGTATCCTAATCAAACAGGTGTGGGGGTTATTGAGATTGAAGTAGATAAATCTGCCCCTCCAAAGCCATATATAATAACGCTTGAAATAAGATGTGCAGGAGACAGTGATGAAGGAGATGATAATGTCTATGTTTATCAAAAGCCATTAGTAGTTAATGTTAAAAGTTCTAATGAAAGCATAATAGTTCCGATATTAGTAGGATTAATCATATTAGCCATAATCGTAGGAGGATATATAAAGTTTAGAAAAAATATAAAAGAAAAAGAAGAAAATAATAATGAATGATTAAATTTAACTTATTTTTACATAAATTTTTTCTCTAAATTCTATAATTTTTTGGGTGGTAATATTAGTGACAGCTTCAGCAAAATTAGCAATTTAGTGGTTATATGGATTACTACATTTACAACTATGTTAGGGATTGGTTTAATAGCCCCTCTAATGGCAATTTTTGCTAAACTCTTAGGAGCTACAAATTCAGAGATTGGAATTATTTTTGGAGTTTTTGCATTAGCCAGAACTATAGCACAAATTCCTGTAGGGATTTTATCGGATATTTATGGAAAAAAGCCTTTTATTGTTATAGGAACATTTTTTTATGGAGTTTTTACTCTAATGTATAATATTGTTGGTTCTGTTTTAGGATTATTAATTATTAGAAGTGTTACAGGATTTTTTTCTGCTTTTGTAACTCCTATTGCTGGGTCTTATGTTGCTAACCTTGCTCCAAAGGAAAGATTAGGAGAATATATGGGAATTTTTAATGCATCAATAAATTTAGGTTTTGCTATAGGTCCATTTATTGGAGGTTTTTTAGCAGATATGTATGGAATACAGACACCATTTTATATATGTGGATTTTTAGCAATATTGGCATCTATTATAGCAATTGTAAAATTGGAAGAACTACCGATAAAAAGAGAAAATGTAAAGATAAACATAAACAACTTGTTTTCCATAGAATTTTTAAAAAATAAAGTATTTTTGTTATCTTTTATAATTAACATATTAACCATTATGTGTAACGCGAGTATTATCGCTTATTTAGCAATATATGCAGTATCTTTTAAAATAACCTTAACTCAAGTTGGTTTTATGATAGCATCAACAAATATTTTATCTGCATTACTACAAAGATATATAGGAAGATTATTTGACAAATTTGGGATAATTATTATAATATTGGGAATAATAATTTTGTCTATAGGATTGTATTTTATTTCTTTATCATCAGAGTTTTTAACATTAATATCTTCTTTAATTGTTGTAGCAATAGGAATGGCAATGATTGGAACATCAGCATTATCATTGGCGATTAGGGATATTCCTCCAGAGAGAAAAGGAGAAGCAATGGGATTATTTACAACGAGTATTAATATAGGTATGTTTCTTGGAGCTGTAACTTTTGGGATACTGGCTGATTTTACAGGTTTATCGAATATGTATAAAATTTCTTCTATATTAGTTCTGGTTTTAGGTAGTTTATGCTATTTAAAGATTAAAAAACAACTAATAAATAATTAAATAAATTAGAATTAAATTCTATGCATATACTTAAAAATATCTTCGTGCTGAACTATAACCTGAACTCCTAACTGTTTTCCTACATCTTCAAGTTCTTTTTTTAATGTAGGAAAATCTGTCTTAGATTTTGAAATATCCACAAGCATAATCATCGCAAATAGGTCATTTAAAATAGTTTGGCTAATATCTAAAATATTTACATTATTATCTGCTAAAACTTTTGATATTCCAGCAACAATTCCCGTCCTATCCTGCCCAATTACAGAAATAACTACTCTACTCATTTTTTCTCCTCTCTATCTTTTTATAATTTTTTAAATTCAGCATCTACAACTATATGCCATACACCAGGAGCATATTTTTTAATCTTTACTATTTTATAGTTAATGAGTTTATAATTATTTTTATCAGCATAAAATTTTAATCTTTCAATAGGTCTTTCATACATTATTTTTTCTGCTACTGTCTCGTGATAATGTATAAATCCTCTATCTTTTAAAAATTCAAACGCTTTATCTAAAAATTTGTGCGTCTTATGAACATAGCCCATAATTATTCTGTCAGCAACATCTTTTAATTTAACATTTCTATTGTCAGACAAAATTGGGATTATATTGTTCAATTTATTTAATTTAATGTTTTCGCATAAGTAATGATAGGCTATAGGGTTTTTCTCAATTGCATAAACTAATTTGGGCTTTGAATATTTAGCCAAAGGAATTGTAAAATACCCTATTCCAGCAAACATATCTATGACAGTTTCATTTTCATTACTTATATGAGCCATTCTTATCCTTTCTTTAATATTTCCCTGACTCCACATTATTTTAGATACATCTAACTTAAATAAACAACCATATTCTTTATGAATTGTTTCTGTTTCGCTTCCATATAAAATTTTTATATGGGGAGTTCTAAATTCCCCTGTTATTTGTGTTGTATATAGAACAATAGTTTTACATTTAGTTTTATTTATAATTTCATTAATTTCATCTTTATTTAACTCTTTTTTAACTATAACAACATCTCCTACCTTTTGATATTTCATAATTTCATCCTTTTCAATATAAGGATTAAAAAATTTCAAACTAAATAATTTCAGACCTTAGATTTATGCTTTTTTCTTAATTTAGATTATATAAATTTTTATTAGTTTGTAATATCTGTATATAAATATATATTGATTATATAGGATATAATAAAATAAATTTTAACTATTTGTGAAAAAAAAGATATTTTCTTAAAATTTAACCCTTTGGGGCTGATTTTAGGTATGGAAAGAAATATGTTCCCATCCCCTTAGGGGTCTGATTTTATACAGATTGAGAAATACTAACATAATAGAAGAAGAAATTCAGTTTCCATCCCCTTTGGGGTCTGATTTTATACTTGTATTAGATGCAAATAACTTTGATTTTTTACTACCAAAACCGCTTGGAAATTTCCATCCCCTTAGGGGTCTGATTTTAAACTTTTCCATGTCGAATGCATAATTATAGCAAAACCAACCTTTTCCATCCCCTTAGGGGTCTGATTTTAAACCAATTCCTTTTTTAACAACAACAACTCTGTCTAATTGTTTTCCATCCCCTTAGGGGTCTGATTTTAAACAGGACACGATTTGAGGAGATTTTAAGATACAATTACTTTATTATACTCCAATATTAGGGTTAATTTTTCGAAGGGTCAATAACTGTTGTTATTTATATACCTCCCAACTTCTATATAAACTTTTCTATTTTTGTTTATTTACTTTAAAATACTTTAAATTATTAATATCAACCCAATTATCGGGGAAAATTTGAAA
>JALVUY010000221.1 GCA_027023665.1 Methanocaldococcaceae archaeon | reverse complement strand
CTGTAATGTAATATTTAAATACCTCATAAATAAATATATAAATAAAGTTTTTTCTGTATCTTTTTTATTTTATTTATTTTATAATTTCGCTATTACTTTGAGGTGAAGATAATGCCTTATGGTGCTGGAATGAGCCATATTGTTGTTGAAGATAACACCATGCATACAACAATGGGACACATATTTGCAGGATATGAATACATTGTGATAATCCTCTTAGTAATTATCATAATAATGTTAGCATATTTAATATTTAAAAAACCAAATAGTGAAGTAGAATTAGCAAAAATAGAGAAAGATGTGGAGGAAATAAAAGAAATAGTTAAAGATTTAAAGAAAAAATGGGAAGAAATTGAGTGATTTTATGGATTTAGAAAAAACTGTTAAGATAGGAACTGCATTATCAAATCCTGTAAGAATTAAAATAATCTATCTTTTAAATAAAAAACCTATGAGTATCTATGAATTAGCAAAAACTCTAAATCTATCGAGGCCAGTGTTATATACTCATTTAAAAAAACTGGAAGAGGCTGATTTAGTGGAAAGTTATTTAGTATTAGATGATGCAAGGGCTAAGAGAATGTATAGAGCAAAAAAATTTAAATTTTATATAGACAATGATAAAATAAATGAATTCTTTGAGAAATAATTTTTTGGTGAAATTATGATTGAAGTATCTATAATTGGAGCTACTGGATATACTGGAGCTGAACTCTTAAGATTATTGTCAAACCATTGTGAGGTTGAAGTAAAGTATATAACTTCAAGAAAAGAAGAAGGAAAGCATGTTTTTAAAGTTCATCCTCATTTAAAGGGTATTAAAAAGTATGAAAATTTATATTTTACTAATGATTTAGATAAAATTGACGCAGATTTAGTATTCACAGCTACACCACACGGAGCTTCAATGGAGATAGTCCCTGATTTCATTGAGAGAGGAATTAAAGTTATAGATTTAAGTGGTGATTACAGATTTGAAGATATATCATTGTATGAAAAGTATTACAAAATAAAGCATAAAGGTCTTGTAGATGCAAAAATTGCCTATGGATTGCCTGAATTGCATAGAAAAGAAATAAAAGAGGCTCAATTAGTAGCAAATCCTGGATGTTTTCCTACTGGGTGTATTTTAGCAGTAGCCCCATTAGTAAAAGAAAAAATTATTGAGGAGAGGATTATATTTGACTCAAAAACTGGAGTCAGTGGAGCAGGAATAAATCCAACAGAAACTACCCATTTCCCTAATGTGAATGAAAACATAAACCCATATAAAATAACAACTCATAGGCATACACCAGAAATAGAAAAAGAATTAAAAAAACTTGGAAATGTTAAAGTTTCATTTACTCCTCACTTAGCTCCAATCACAAGGGGTATTTTGACAACGGCACACACATTTTTAGTTGAGGATATAGATAGAGAAGATATAATTAAGATTTATGAGAAATTTTATAAAGATGAAATTTTTATTAGAATATTTTCAGAAGAGATTCCTAAATTAACTTGGGTTAGAGGAACGAATTTCTGCGATATTGGTGGATTTGAGATTGATGAACACAACAGATTGGTTATTATTTCAGCAATAGATAACTTAGTTAAAGGAGCCAGTGGGCAAGCAATACAGAATATGAATATAATGTTTGGATTTGATGAAAAAGAAGGATTGTTTAATGTTGGACTACATCCTTAAATTTTGATTTTTATTTTTTAGATAGTTTTTAGGTGGTAATAAATGGATGTTGCTGTTCTATACTCAGGAGGAAAAGATTCAAACTACGCATTATATTGGGCATTAAAGGAAGGGTTTAATGTCAAGTATCTTATAAATGTAGAGAGTGAGAATAAAGAGAGTTATATGTTTCACATACCAAATGTGCATTTAACTGAACTCAGTTCTAAGGCTGTTGGAATTCCACTTGTAAAGATTTATACAAAGGGTGAGAAGGAGAAAGAAGTTGAAGATTTAAAAAAAGGATTGGAAAAGTTAGATGTTGAGGGAATTGTTACTGGGGCTGTAGCAAGTGTCTATCAAAAATCAAGAATTGATAGAGTTTGTGAAGAACTAGGATTAAAATCTTTTTCTCCATTGTGGCACAAAGATCCTGAGTGGATTTTAAGAACTGTAAGTGACCTTTTCGATGTGAGAATTGTTGGAGTTTATGCCTATGGATTAAGCAAAGAATGGTTAGGAAAGAGAATAACAAAGGATAATATTGATAGACTATTACAGATATGTGAAAAGTATGGGATACATAAGGCATTTGAAGGAGGAGAGGCAGAAACATTTGTATTTGATTCTCCTGTTTTTAAAAAGAGAATTGAAGTCATTGAGGCAGAGATTGAGTGGCATGAAACATGGGGAATATACAATATAAAAAAAGCTAAATTGGTTGATAAGGAATAATTAGAAATGTGAAACTATGATAAGAATAGGAACAAGAGGAAGCAAGTTAGCATTATATCAGGCAAATAAAGTGGCTGAAAAGCTTAAAAATATAGGTTATGATGTTGAAATAAAAATAATAAAAACTACTGGGGATAGAGTTTTAGATAAGAAACTCTCAGATATTGGTATTGGTGTCTTTACTAAAGAGTTGGACTTGGCATTATTAAACAATGAGATAGACATAGCTGTTCATAGTTTAAAGGATATTCCAACTGTGTGGAATGAAAACTTAATAATTGGAGCAGTTTTAGAGAGAGACAGTTACTATGATTTGTTAATATGGAATAAAGATAAAGATTTTGATGAAGATAGTGAAATAGTTATTGGAACTTCAAGTTTAAGAAGAAGAGCTTTTTTAAAGTTTCTATATCCAAATGCAAAATTTAAACTCCTTAGAGGTAATGTAGATACAAGATTAAGAAAACTAAAAGAAGGTTTATATGATGCGATAGTATTATCTGAGACGGGAATAATAAGATTGGGAATTGATTTGAGTGATTTCAAATATAAAAGATTAAATATTCTCCCAGCTCCTGCACAGGGAATAATTGCCGTTGCATGTAAAAAAGATGACAAAGATATTGTTAATATATTAGAAAAAATTAATCATGAAAAAACATACTTAGAATCAATCTGTGAAAGAACAGCTTTAAATGAATTTGGTGGAGGTTGTAGCGTTCCGATGGGTGCATTAGCAATTTACGATGAAAAAAATGAGTTATTAAAATTAGATGCAGGAGTAGTTATTAACAATGAAATAAAAAAAGTCTGTGGAGAAATAAAATGTAAAGTAAAAGATATTAATAAGGCAGTTGAATTAGGAAAAAAAATTGGTAAAAAATTGAAAGAATAATTATTTATTATTCAACTAAATCCTTATGTTTCTCCATAAATATCTTTAATTTTTTCAAAACTTCGTCAGACATTGCATGTTCTAATTTACACGCCTCCTTTGATGCCATTTCTTTATCCATTCCCAAATATTTCTCTAAAAATGTCTGTAAAGTTTGATGTTTATCTAAAACTTTTTTGGCAAGATCTAATCCTTTTTTTGTTAATGTTATTCCTATATATGGCTCATACTCAACATAACCTAACTTACTTAATTTTTGTGCCATACTTGTAACTGCTGATGGTTTTATATTTAACAACTTTGCTAATTCCGTGGTTTTTATAGGTCTCTTATTTTCTTTTGTAAATATGTATATTTTTTCTAAGTAATCTTCAATACTTTGAGACATAGTATCACAGAAAGGTATTTATACCCCTATATATTACTTAATATTTAACCGTGGTTAAAAAATTTAATTATAATTAAAAATTTTAATCATATATAAATGTTGTGGTAACTATGTATCCGTTAGCGTTTGCTAAAGAAGGGGAAACAGTTATTGTAAAGAGTATTAATGCAGGATTTGGAGCCATTCAAAGATTAAGTAGTATGGGATTAAATATTGGGAGTAAATTAAAGGTTATTAGAAATCAGAATGGTCCAGTAATTGTCTCAGTGAGAGGCTGTAATATAGCCATTGGAAAGGGTTTGGCTATGAAAATAATTGTTGAGAGAGTTTAGTTCAAAAAATGGTGAAAATGTATGCCTAATAATGAAGATAAATATGAAATTGCCTTAATTGGAAACCCTAATGTAGGTAAATCTACATTATTTAACGCCTTAACTGGAGAGAATGTATATATAGGAAATTGGCCCGGAGTAACTGTTGAAAAAAAAGAAGGGAAATTTTCATACAATGGAGAAAAATTTAAAGTTGTAGATTTACCCGGAGTTTATAGTTTAACTGCCAACTCTATTGATGAGGTTGTTGCAAGGGATTACATATTAAACGAAAAACCAGATTTAGTTGTTAATATAGTTGATGCCACCTCTTTGGAAAGAAATTTATATTTAACTTTACAGTTAATGGAAATGGGTACTAATCTATTGTTAGCATTAAATAAAATGGATTTAGCAGAAAAGTCTGGAATAAATATCGATATAAATAAATTAGAGAAGCTATTAGGGGTTAGAGTTGTTCCAATATCCGCCGCAAAGAAGATGGGAATTGAAGAGTTAAAAAAGGTTATTTCAGAGGAGGTAAAAAATAAAAAATTTACTAAAATTGAATATCCTAAATTAGAGCCATACATAAAAAAAATTGTCTCTATCTTGCAAAAGGATGAAAATCTTAAAAAGTATAATTTAAAGTATCTTGCTATAAAATTACTTGAAAGAGATAAGTATATCGAAGAACTAATAAAAAATAGCAAAGTTTGGAGTGAATTAAGCCCAGGTTTAAATAAAATAATGGAAGAATTAGCTAAAAAATATGGAGAGCCAGAGTTGGGAATAGTTGAGGAAAGATATAAGATTATTGATAAAATTGTCAGTGAAGTTGTAAAGAAAACTTCAGGAAAATTAACAACTACTCAGATGCTTGACGATGTTTTAACTGACGAAAAAGTGGGAATTTTACTGTTAATTCCAATGCTATGGATGTTGTTTAAATTTGCCTTTGTAGTATCTTCACCATTTTCTGCGATGATTGATTATGGATTTGGAGTTTTAGCAGACATTGTTAAATCATCTATACCAAACAAATTTATTGCCTCCTTATTATCTGATGGAATTATTTCAGGAGTTGGGGCTGTTTTAACATTTTTCCCAATATTGGCATTTTTGTTTTTTGCTCTCTCTCTATTGGAGGAAAGTGGATATATGGCAAGGATTCCATTTATTGCAGATAGGATTATGAACAAATTTGGTTTGCCCGGAAAGGCAATAATTCCATTAGTTATGGGTTTTGGATGTAATGTCCCAGCAATTATGGCTACGAGAACTATAGAAAACGAGAAAGATAGAATTTTAACCATTATAATAAATCCTTTGATGTCTTGCTCTGCAAGATTGCCAATTTATGCCTTCTTTGCAGGGGCGTTGTTTCAAAAGTATCAGGGTTTGGTTGTTATAAGTATGTATGCCCTTGGATTGTGTTTAGCGTTAATTTTAGCAGTTTTATTTAGAAAGTTTATTTTTAAATCCTCTCCTATGCCTTTAATTGTAGAACTTCCTCCTTATCATCTCCCAAATTTAAATGTAGTTTTAATGAACACGTGGGATAGAGTTTATGACTTTTTAAAGAAGGCAGGGACAATTATAGTATTTGGAGTTATGTTAGTTTGGTTTTTATCTGTATATGGTCCTTCAGGATTCTTAGGAGTTGATGCATTACAAAATCCACAACTTATTGAAAACTCTTATGTAGCAATTATTGGAAAAACCTTAGTTCCAATATTTAGTCCAATGGGTTGGGATTGGAGAGCGTGTTCAGCATTAGTATTTGGATTCATAGCAAAAGAAGTAGTTGTAGGTTCTATGGCTGTCTTATATGGAGTAGGAGAAGAAAATTTAGTAAGTATTTTAGCGAAAGTATTCACTCCAGTATCTGCCTATGCATATATGGCATTCTGTTTAATATATACCCCTTGTTTGGCGACATTGGCAGTAATAAAACAGGAAATCGGTTGGAAGTGGGCAGTATTTACTTTAATCTATGAACTTGTATTGGCTTATATTGTGGCATTAATAATAACAGTAGTAGGCTCAGGAATTATTGTTGTGTGCAAAAGTTTATTATGAATTATGACTTAAAGAATGATTCTTTTCAGTTATCTAATAATTTCAAAGGTGTTAAAATATGGAACTACAAAATATTAAAGAGGTTAAAAATACATTACTGGCATTATCTTTAATATTTGGAGCATTGTTTTCAACTTCAGGAATTATTGAAATTTTGATAGGTTTTTCTAACTCAATACTTAATATGAACATAGAATTCCCATTATTTGTAGGAGATATATTTGGAGGATTTGCATTATTAGCTATAGGAGTAACTTATTTTTTAGGAGCAAAAAAAGCAGTTATTGGAGATATAAAGGCAGTTTCTTACTTATTTACCGCCTCAATAGTTGGGTTAGGTGTAGGGGTAATATCTATTTTAATTTTATTGTCTAACGCTATTGGATTTTTATTTACCTTGGAAGATTGGAAAAATTGGAGTTTATTTAAAAATATAACTATAT
>JALVUY010000220.1 GCA_027023665.1 Methanocaldococcaceae archaeon | reverse complement strand
GCTATATGCTTTGCCATTGCACTGAAAAAAAGGAATATATAACCTTAAAATCCCATTGGATAAATATTGACCAGTGGAATATTATTATAACTAACCAATGACCTAATTAGTTTTATCTCAACAATTGAGAATATCCAAAGGAATGTGGGGGGGGCAAGGTGCCCCCTAATTTTCTAGATAAATCGAACTTACCCATATGAACATATTTGCAATTATCCTTACCTCTATAATCGGACTTCTCCAAATTATAAGTGCCTTACATGCACTTTTGTACAAAAAAGATCCCAGGGCGTCGTGGGTGTGGATAATAGTTTGCCTATTATTACCTCCAATTGGACCTATACTCTATTTTTTGTTTGGTATTAATAGGGTAAAACTTAAAGCCAAAAAAATTAAATGGTTTTGGCCAGAGGTAATAGACAAAGATTTAATACTTACAAGAGACAGAGAAAAATTAGATAAAGCATATTTTCGTTATTTTGTAATTCCCCCGGATTTTCATCAATTGGCAAAGATTTCTGATTCAATATCAAAATTTCCCCTCCTCTCAGATAATAAGGTGGAAATTCTTTATAATGGAGATGAAACTTATGCCTCTATGTTATATCATATGAGACAGGCAAAAAATAGCATCTTCCTTCAAACATATATATTTGAAAAAGGGAAGATTGGAAAAGAATTTGTCTCTGTGTTAACACAAGCTATAAATAGAGGGGTTGATGTAAAAGTAATCATAGATGGCATAGGTGAATACTATGCCCTTCCCCGTATTGGAAACTTTTTAAGAAAAAACTCTATTCCATTTACCAGGTTTTTACCCCCTAGGCTCTATCCTTTTTCTCCACTTATAAATTTGAGAAATCATAGGAAAATTCTAGTTATTGATGGAGAGGTTGCATTTACAGGAGGAATTAATATAAGGGATAAACACATATTGGGGTCTAACAATAAAAAAAACAAGATACAGGACACACATTTTAAACTCACAGGTCCCATAACCCTTCAATTAGAAGAAATCTTTTTAAAAGATTGGTTTTTTTGTACAGGGGAGAGGATAAAAATCCCAAGACCCCTTCCTGAGCCAAAGGGAGAAGCCATTTGTAGGAGTATAACTGTGGGTCCAGACGACGACCTAAATTCCCTCACTATTTTATTAGTAGGTGCCATCTCCTTAGCAAAAGAATATATCTATATAATGAACCCCTATTTTTTACCTACTAGAGAAATTATAGGGGCCCTTCAATCAGCAGCACTTCGGGGAGTTGATGTTAGAATAGTCTTACCCCAAAAAAACAATATACCTTATGTGCATTGGGCTACAAGAAATATGTTATGGGAACTCTTGATGTATGGGGTGAAAATCTATTACCAAC
>JALVUY010000219.1 GCA_027023665.1 Methanocaldococcaceae archaeon | reverse complement strand
TGTTTATTGTTAGTGGTGATGTTCCTTTTTTTTGTCGGACGTGCTGTTGTTTCCTTTTTGTTCAATTGGTCTTGTGTGTCTGTTTATGTTTGTTTTGATATTGGTATTTTTGTTTTTCTTATATAACTAAGTTGCGTGCTAATTCTTTTTACTCTTCTTGAATCTTTGCTCGAAATATATTTCTTCAATAACTCTCTCCTTATCTCTGGAGATCTCTATACCATCACCATCGATCCCCTCCTTTTGCAGCATGGCGCGGAGCACCTGGACGTTGAGCGAGATGATGGTAAGGGGATTGTTGATCTCATGGGGGAGAGGTACCAGCAGCCTTCCCATGGAAGCAAGTTTTTCATTTTGATATAACACCCTTTCCAATTCTTCCTTTTCTTGTATCCTGTCCTGGAGTATCTTGTCTGCCCGGAGAATGACAACGTATAGGAGGATGAATAGGATAAAGGAAGAGAAAAATACAGCTAATGTGATTAAAAATTGAAAATAGTATATAGTCTCATAATCTTTGGATATGTCTTGAGAAAATTCTAAGATCCCAATTATTTCACCAGCATTTTTAGGAAACAGTTCTCTCTCTACCCTAAGGGGATAGATGGTCTTTAATACTACTGACCTTTTTTTTAATTTAAATGGCCATATGGAAATCCTAGGATTTTTTATCACCTTAAAAAATATCTTTCCCAACCGGGCTTTATTAATATCTGGCCAGGCAACTTTTGTCCCTACCAAACTACTATTGGTCGAATAAGAGACAGTATCTTTAAGGTCATAAATAGTCACATTTAATACTTTAAAACCGTGTATAGTGGACTGTACAACTAGTGACAGCCTCTCATATTGGGGTCTTTGACTTAATTCCACTCGTCCAAATCCCAGTACTGTTGGCAAAATGAAGCGTTGATATATTTGGTGATTTAAATTCTCTGCAAGTAACTTGGCAAACTCCTGATCCTTTTTTAGCATAGTATCTTTTGCATAGTTACTGATAATTACAGTTAAAAATAGCCCAGAGCCAATTATAAGGATTAGGGATGTCCAGGACAGAAATTTGGCCAGTTGAAAGGGATGTGCAGGATCAGGAGTAAATCTAGGGGTTATCATAATTTTTCAATGGCCTTTTCTATGGCGTCTAGTGCCTTTTCAAGTATTGAGATATCAACTGCATATGAGAATCTTATACACCTATCGTCTCCAAAGGCTATTCCTGGTACAAGTGCAACACAGGCTTCGTCTAAGAGGTATTCACAAAATCTAGTAGAGTTGTTTATCTCTTTGGTATACAACTTATCTATTTTGGGGAATACATAAAATGCACCCATTGGTTTGGGACATACTATCCCTTTTATAGAAGAAATCCTATCTACTATATAG
>JALVUY010000218.1 GCA_027023665.1 Methanocaldococcaceae archaeon | reverse complement strand
TGGATAATTTGACGCACTAAAAATTATGGATACTGATGATAAATTTAATATAATAGATAGTTTAAAAACACCAGATTTGTTTGCAGTGTCTTTTACTGGTGGAGAGCCACTACTTTATTTTAAAGAATTGAAAGAAATAGTTGAAATTTTAAAAGATAAAGGGTATAAAACTTTCTTAGAAAGTAATGGAATGTTTCCGGACAGAGTTTTTTATTTTGATATTGCCTCAATAGACATAAAATTGAGAGAACATTTTAATAATATAAAAGAGGAGGAATATATAAAGCTATACAGAAATGAAATAAAGACTATAAAAAATCTTTATAATTTGAATTCTGCTGTTTATGCCAAAATTGTTATTATGGAAAATACCAATATAAATACTGTAAAAGAAATAGCAAAAGATTTAAGCGATATTGGTGATATAACTTTGTGTATTCAACCAGTAACGCCCTATGGATATATAAAACCCCCTTCTAAGAGAAAATTATTTGAAATTATGGGGGCTTGTGGAGAATATTTAAAGGACAATGTTATGCTAACAATACAAATGCATAAGTATTTGGGTGTATTATAGCTGTATTTCAAAGAACAGTTATCAAAAAACGATTTTATAAACGACTAATAAGATATTCAACAATTTAAGAAAACTTATAAAAAATAAAAAATTAAAAATATTAGTGGTGGATACCGAGGTGGCAATATGAATATATTAAAATTAAAGGGTAATAAAAAACAGAATTATAAATTATATTGGCATATTTGGTATATATTATTTGGGATTCTCCTTATCTTAATGTTTAATTTAAAACCTCCATATAAAACATTAATTATTGGGACATTACTTATTATGATTTTATTTAAAATATCGTTATTTTTTATTAGAATTTTAAAAACTACCAATGGTAAAACTAATAACTTAATTTAATCCTGTTAAACTATAAAAACTTACCAAGTAATACTAACTATTATAAATAAAAAAGATGAGGGAGATTTATGAACAAACAACTATTAAAAAAGGTTATTGAACTGAAAAATAATGGTTTAACTATTGGTGAAATTGCAGAAGAGTTAAATGTATCAATGGATACTGCAAGATATTTGGTTTTAAATGCTGAAAAATTATTGGAAAATGAGGAAAAAGCTCTGAGTTTAAAAAATGTAGATATATTTATTGATTGGAAAAATATTGGAAGTACAGCAAATAGATTAAAATATATTAGTTCAATAATCGTTGATGTAATAAAAAGTAGGAATATTGAATTTGACACAGTTGTAGGAATTTCAACGAGTGGAGTACCTATTGCTACATTGGTAGCCACTGAGTTAGGTAAAGAATTAACTGTATATATACCAAAGAAACATATATCTGAAGAAGGTAAAAAAATATCTGGTTCAATTTCTCACAACTTTTCTCCTGTAAATTATAAAAGAGCAGTAATTATAGATGATGTTGTAACCAGTGGAAGCACTTTAAAAGAATGTATAAAACAGTTAAAAGAAATTTGTAGTCCAAAATTAATAATTGTTTTAATTGATAAAAGTGGATTGGATGAAATTGAGGAAGTGCCATTAATTCCACTAATCAGAGTGGGAGTAGTAAATGTAGAAGATAATATAGAATACTAATAAGGAGGTATTTTTATGTTACCAAAAACAACAATAAAGAGAATAATGAAACAATACACTGACTTTAATATATCCTCTGAGGCCGTTGATGAATTAAACAATTTATTAATGGAAATAATAAAAATAACTACAGAAGTTGCTGAGCAAAATGCAAGAAAAGATGGTAGGAAGACAATTAAAGCGAGAGATATTAGAAATTGTGATGACGAAAGATTGAAAAGAAAGATTATAGAACTCAGTGAAAGAACTGACAAGATGCCGATATTAATTAAAGAGATGTTGAATGTAATTACTTCCGAATTAGAATAAATAAAATTAAATATTAAAAAATAAATCCTAAATTAACGGGAGATAGTATGAAGATTGCAGTAGTTAAATTCTTAGGGACAAATTGTGATTTGGATGTTTGTCATGCTATAAAATTAGCCGGCGGAGAGCCAGAACTTGTTTTTTTTACTAAGGATAGCTTAGATGATTATGCTGGGGCAGTAATTCCCGGAGGTTTCTCATACGGAGATTATTTAAGGGCAGGAGCAATAAGTGCAAGGACTCCAATAATCAAAGGATTAAAAAAGATGGTTGAAGAAGGAAAGCCAGTTTTAGGGATATGTAATGGAGCTCAAATTGGTTTAGAGGCGGGTTTTTCAAAAGGAACATTAACAAACAATATAAATGCAAGATTTATCTGCAAATGGGTATATATAAGGGTTGAAAACAACAAAACACCATTTACTCAGTATTATAAAAAAGGAGATGTTTTAAAGATACCAATAGCACACGCAGAGGGTAGATTTTACGCTGACGATGAAACTCTTGACTATATGTATAAAAATAATATGATAGTGTTTAAATACTGTGATGAAACTGGTGAAGTGACAGAAGAGGCAAATCCTAATGGATCTATTGACAATATAGCCGGAGTTTGTAACGAAAACCAAAATTGTGTTCTACTAATGCCACATCCTGAAAGAGCCTGTGAAAAGATATTGGGTTCAGACGATGGTTTAAAAATGTTTAAAGGTATGTTAGATTTTGCTAAAAAGATTTAAGATGCATCTATGAAAAAATAATGCTTTATAAGTTTGATAATTACTAATTTTTCAAAGGAAAAATTTTTATTTTTTGAGATGTATTACTAGTCCATTAAAACAAGGAATAACACGGAATAAAAAAGGCAAATGTTCGGGGGTATACCAATAGGGGGTTCCACCCCCTATGGTTTAACATAAAAAAATATACATTTTAAATATTCAAGATTTTTGTTTCCTATTGATATTGGATGGTCTGGAGATTGTCCTTTATAATCAATCATTATTAATTCCTTTTTTGCTCTAAATGCAGATGATATAACTGTTCTTTTAAACAACTCTCTGTCTATGTGATGGGAACATGAACAAGTAACAAATATTCTTTTACACAGATTTATTCCTAAGTAGTTTAATGTTGAATAAGCCCTTAAAGCATTTTTTATATCTTTTTCAGTTTGTGTAAATGCGGGAGGATCTAAAATCACAATATCAAATTTTTCTCCATTCCCTATAAACTCCTCCAAAACTTTAAATGCATTGCCTTCTATAAAAGTGTATTTATCCTTAGGAATATTATTTAATTCCATATTTTCCTCAGCAACTTTTAATGCCTTTTTTGACAAATCTACTCCTACAACTTCAGCCCCACTAATTGCACAATGGACTGAAAATCCTCCAGTATAACAACAAACATCTAAAACTCTATCTCCCTCTTTTACAAATTTCTCTATTGCTAATCTATTCTCTCTTTGATCTAAAAAAAAGCCTGTTTTGTGCCCTTTTACATTCACTTTAAATTTTGCCTCCCCTTCTTTAATAATAGTTTCATATTTTTTCTTTTCTCCAAAAATTTTATCTTTAATTTTTTCTCCTTTTTTTCCTCTTTTCACATATACTGTTTCTAAGTCAGATAATTCAAATAAAATGTCAATAATATCCTTTAAATACTCCTTCTCAATAAGTTTTGACATTAACTGCATTGCTCCTATCTCATTATATTTGTCAAATATTATTGTCGGTAAGTCATCACCTTCAGCGTAAATCCATCTGTAAGTATCTTTGTAATTTAAAATTTCCTCTCTATAAATTTTTGCCTTTAATATTCTTTTATAAAAAAAATTGTAATCAATATCCTCATTTTCAGTAGTTAAAATTTTTAATATTACTGATTTTGGATTATATAATGCCTTGGCAACAAATTTTCCATTGTAAGTTAAAGTTACAATTTCTTCCTTTTTAGGCAAATCTTCCAAATTTTTTATTGCCTTAGTATATATCAATTTTGAAAAATTTTTTGTTATAGAGTTGTATGCCCTTTTGTCAATTTCTAATTTAATCATTTAATTCACCTTATTATCTTACTTTTTATTTTTATCTTCCTTAACTTTATTTACTAAATAAGGAACTCCTTCTTTTTTAAGTATTTTAACTTTATCACCCTCTTTTACTTCAAGATCTCCAATATTATCAAACTCATAAACTTCATAATTTTTATCGTCCATAACCATAATATTTGGTGTAGTGGCTATAACAGTTGCAGTATCTAACTCTTCATTTTTCTTAACCATTTTAGTTTCTTTCTCTGCCACATGCCAAGATAAGCCAATTTTTTCTCTTCTGTAGTCAATAGATTTCATATATACTTTATCTTCTGTTATACTTGTTACTTGATAGTATCTATCTTTATATTCAACGACATCTCCTACTTTGTATTCAGGAATTCTCACAGAGACTGTAACTCTATATAAATCCTTTCCAGTATTTCTATCCACTCCTACCAATGTAGCGGTTTCTGTAATTTTTCCTCCATATCTCTCTTTAATTTTTTGTGCTACATTTCTTGCCGCCCCTACTGAACCAAGTTGATAGTCTAAACCCTCTTTCTGTGGAATAAATTTTGCTATAAAAGCCATTCTGTCTTTTTTTAAT
Organism: Methanocaldococcaceae archaeon; assembly: GCA_027023665.1. Taxonomy (GTDB): domain Archaea; phylum AGJL01; class Methanococci; order Methanococcales; family Methanocaldococcaceae; genus Methanocaldococcus. The sequence goes on along the minus strand of JALVUY010000218.1, from coordinate 2,099 downwards.
CTTTTAGCTAACTCTTCCCTAACAAAATTATCTAATTCTTCTCTTTCTTCTTCAGTAAGATACCTATTCATAGCCCTAACTTGCAATGTAGCCTCGTAATAATTAGACATAAATCTCGAACATCTTGGACACTGAACCATTTGTAAATGAACCTCTATATCTTTTTCATAAGTTCTGTCTTCTTTTTCTCCAGGTAATCTACCCTTTGCTACAATATGAACAGGAATTATTAACTTACTTCTCTTACCTCCAGGAAGTTGGGTAATTTTAGGATATATTTCAAAATCAACCATAACACTTTTCTTTTTAATAGCATCTTTTGTAGCATAGTATGCAATTTCATACAATATTTCATAAGCATCTTCACTCTTTGGAGTTTGCCATATCTTTCTCTTGTATGAACCACACATATGACAAACTTCAATCTCTACTCTTTCAGGCACTTCAATTAGTGGATGCTCTTGAGCATAGCAAATTGGACAGAGTCCATCTATAAGTTCATCCTCAGCACCACATCTGTAACATATCCCTCTGATTTTCATAATCTCACCTCAATATTACAATAATCTATATATATAATTAATAAAAAACATACTTACTAATAGATTTATATTGGTGAAAATATGGACATTGTAGACGGTTTAAAATTTCCTATGAATGATAAAGATTGGACTAAAAAAGTCTTCATTGGGGGTTTATTAAATATTATTCCAATTGTAAATTTTATAAGCACTGGTTATTCATTGGAGACTATGAAGTTAATTATAAATAATACATAAAAACTTCCAGAATGGGATAATTTTGGTTCTAAATTTGTAAAAGGATTGGTAAGTATAATAATATCAATGATATATTTAATAATTCCGTTCATCATTATGTTAGTGTTATTATACCTGAATAAAATAGCAGGATTGATAATTGGATTTATATTAACAATGATATTTGGATTTATTATTCCAATGGCTATAGCTAATTTCGTTGCTAAAGATAGTTTTGGAGCCGCTTTTGAATTTGGAGAAATAATCAATAGAATAAAATCCGTATTTGGAGAATATGTTATTTGTTATTTAGTAATAATAGGTTTATATATAATTGTAAGTATAGTAATGCTAATACCAATAATAGGATGGATATTAGGTTCAATATTTATCTTTTATATTCAATTGGTTTATGCATATTACTTTGGAACTCTATATGCTAAAAGTAGTCTATAAAGAATATTATTAATTAATAATCTCTACCTCATCTAAGTAATCTACGCCCAATAATTTTGAAGCATTGTCCATAAATTTAGATATTTCTACAAATCCCTCACTATTTATTAAACATATAAAGTTATCTCCTCCTTCAAAATACGATTTAACAAATTTGCATTTAATTATTTTATCTCCATTTTTTGTTTTTATTTTAATTAAAACATCATCATAAATATTAAATTTAACTTCAGAAGCTTTAATATTTGTTATTATGTTTCCAAACCTATCTATGTGAATAACTCTCTTTTTTTCATTGTCCAATGTAACTATACTTTTTAATTTCTCTCCCTCATAATCGTTATTTATTAATATCTCTGCTCCAACTACTGCATATACATCTCTGCCATGAAAGGTTGAAGACGGGTTATATTTACTTTCATCAATTTTTATAATCCTCTTTATTCCTAATTTTTCACATACATAAGTAAATAACCCATTGTCTGGCCCTACTAAGTAGTGACCATTTTTCGTTTCAACAACAATTGACTTCCTTTCACTCCCAACTGTTGGATCTATTACAGCAACATGAACTGATGGTGGAAAGTAAGGGATAGATGTTAATAAAACATAAGCCCCATGATATATATTAAATGGCTTTACTTCATGAGAGATATCAACTATTTTTGCATCTTTTTCATGTTTTTTTAAAATTTCTAAAATTCTGCCCTTCATTGCTCCTACATATCCTTCACTAAATCCGAAGTCAGTTGTTAATGTTATAATATCCATCTCATCACCAAGTAACTTTTAAAATTTAAAATTTATATACCTTATTAATAATTTTAACTTTTAAATTAATTTTTGGTTATCATTATATCGAATTAAACAAGGTCTGTATTATGG
>JALVUY010000217.1 GCA_027023665.1 Methanocaldococcaceae archaeon | reverse complement strand
TTTGTTAAATGCGAGAATATCGGATAACTCATATAAAAAATATCTTCGTTTCGCATGGTTTTATAAAAGGATATTTAACAGGGCAGAGATTGTTTATGTTAGGTCTCCAAGGCTCAGCCTATGTTTGGCAAAGCAAAATATCCCCCATTGCTTAGAGATCCACAATACAGAAAATCTCTATAAGGAATATTGGTTAGAGCCTATAATACGTTATTATAATGGGCATATTATTAAACATATGTTTCCTATTAGTAAGTCTGCAGCCAGATTCCTTGTGGACTCAGGCGCAGATCCAAATAGAATAACAGTAGTCCCATCAGGGGTAGATCTCTCTCTTTTTAATAACATAAGACCCTTTAATGCGGGTAGATTAAACTTCCCCAATATTTTTTACATAGGAAGGATAAGCAGGGATAGGGGACTTGAAATACTTACCTCTATAGCCAAACAAGGGTTGGGAAGGGTCCATCTAGTTGGGGAGAGTGAGGACACAATAAAACCAATAGATAATCTTATTTATCACGGGCATGTGCCTCATAGGGAAGTGGTTAAATATTATGAACAAAGTGATATCTTATTGTTGCCATATCAAGAAGATTTGGATCATATAAAGTCCATAAGTCCTTTAAAACTCTTTGAATCAATGGCCACAGGTAGGCCCATTATTGCCAGTGACATACCCCCGATTAGAGAGGTCCTAGTACACCAAAAAAATGCATTGTTATGTGATCCATCTGATCCAAGTGCATGGATTTACTGTGTAAAAAAACTTATGTCCAACCACTCACTTGCAGAGGAGATTGGATCAAAGGCACAACAAGAGGCAAGTAAATATACATGGCAAAAAAGGGCAATTAAGATCATTGAATCACTAAAACTGGAATAACCATTAGGATGGATTTATGAGATTAGCTTTAAATAGAATTAACAGGAGAGATATTGAGATATTTTTTTTATATAGCTTTGCTTTTTTATGTATGATCACTATTGCAGGGGCAACAATATGTATTTGGACCTTAACCTTTATTGTTATGAGCGATAAAAATAGATGGCACCTCTTTTATAAAAATCCAATTTTCATCCTGTTTGTATTGTCTAATATATATGTAATCTTGAGCGGTATTTATGGATATATTCATCTGCCTTTTTGTAAAAATATTCAAATAAGAGAAACTTTGGATTGGATTCGTTTATGGCTTTTTTTGAGTGTTGGACTAGTCATTAATGGTGATGAAAAAGTAGGTTTGAACGTGTTAAAATTTTTGTATGCAGGGTTTTTTACTTCGATTATATTCTATTTATTAAATAATCCAACTGTTTTATTAACTATGCCAAGGGTAGGATTTGGACATAAAATCCTGTCAATTTGTCTTTATCTATGTATTGCGATTCTAGGGATATCAAT
>JALVUY010000216.1 GCA_027023665.1 Methanocaldococcaceae archaeon | reverse complement strand
GATTCTATGAAGCCTATTGAATAAATTATTTCTTCAAAATTATTATTTTTATTTTATCAAAGTACAAAATCATATAATGATTAATTAGATAATAATCTTTTTTCTCATTGGAAGAGTAAAATAATCTTAAATTTTTAAATATATAAATATAAAGGATTTAAAACCCGTATAATAGTTAGCCTTGTATAATCAATATTATCCAAAAATCTTTAACCTATGTTGAAGATTTAGGCAAATTCCATCTAATTTGTGAAAAAAAAAGGAGATTATATCAAAAATTAACCTTTTATACTTATCTGATGGGAGATACAAAATAAGAAATTATTGCCTTCCAAAATCACCATCCCTATAAGGGTCTGATTTTAACCCATAAGATACTCTCTCAACTCTTTTGGACAGTCGAAAAAAGCAGGTTTCCATCTCTTTGAGGTCTGATTTTACACACCCATAGAGGCTCTGTCCCCTATTGGTATAACTAAAATTAAAATAATAAAAGCTATCCGCTACAATTTCTTTCAGTAGCGGAGAACCAGAACGGCGGAATACTAATAGGGATAGCGCCCTATGGTTATTGAATAATTTTTAAATAATGATAAATCATAAAAAATAAAAAGTAATAGGTAACAAGCAAGAGACTATTTCTCAATAGTTGGTGAAGGTAATGGTTACTTTAGAAAAAATAGAATTAAAAAACTTTAAATCATTTAAAAAATTATCATTAGACATTCCAAAAGGATTTACAGCCATTGTAGGGCCAAATGGTAGTGGAAAATCTAACATAGTTGATGCTATACTTTTCGTTTTAGGAAAAACCTCTGCTAAAAAGTTGAGAGCAAACAGGTTTAAAGAATTAATAACTTATCACAACGGAAAGAGAGAAGAGTATTCAGAGGTTTGTTTATATTTTTCAAATGATAATAATATATTTAATGTTAACGCCGATAGCGTAGGAATATTGAGAAGAATTAAGAAAAGTGGAGAAACTGACTATTTTTTAGTTTGGAAGGAGAATGACAAAGAAAAAAGAAAAAAGTTATCTAAGTATGAAATTATTGACTTATTTAGAAAGTTAGGTTTATTGGGAGATACGGTAATATCACAAGGAGATTTATTAAAAATTATAAATATTTCTCCAATTGAAAGAAGAAAAATTATTGACGAAATTAGTGGAATTGCAGAATTTGACGAAAAGAAGAAAAAGGCAGAGGAAGAATTGAAAAAGGCAAGGGAATTAATTGAAATGATTGACATAAGGATTAGTGAAGTAGAAAATAATTTAAAAAAACTTAAAAAAGAAAAGGAAGACGCTGAAAAATATATAAAGTTAAATGAGGAGTTAAAATCAGCAAAATATCTTTTAATTTTAAAAAGAGTTAATTATCTAAATATCATTTTAGAGAATCTCCAAAAC
>JALVUY010000215.1 GCA_027023665.1 Methanocaldococcaceae archaeon | reverse complement strand
AAACTGTTTTTTAACATATCTAAAAAACTAAAAGCGTATATTGATATTTTTAAAGAGATATGGGCATATATAAGTTTATATAAAAAAAGTTAATAAGCAAATTTTGTTGACTTTATCTCTATTTTTATCGTTTATCATTATGGAGGTGAATTTTGTGGCTAACAGAATAGAAATATCCCCAACAACGAGACATGAAGGACATGCGAAACTGATTTTAGAAGTTGATGATGAAGGAATAGTAAATAAAGCATATTATTTAAATACAACTCCTGTTAGGGGATTCGAAACAATGTTAAGGGGCAGACCTGCAGAATTTGCTCCAATTGCAGTTATGAGAATCTGTGGAATTTGTCAAACCACTCACGGAATTGCATCCTGTGAAGCAATAGAAGATGCTATTGGCTGTGAAGTTCCTGATGATGGTTTATTGTTAAGGGAATTAGTAGGACTTGGAAATAGATTACATTCTCATCCATTACACCACTTATTAACAATTGATGACTTTTTAAAACCTGATGAAGCCAATTTAAGAATCGAATTAATAAAATTAATTCAAAGAATGAGAAAAGTTGGACAGTTAGTTGTTGATATTGTAGGTGGAGAAGGGATTCATCCTCCAAACATTGTAATTGGAGGAATGAGAACAAACATAACTGAAAGAGCTAAGTCAAAGTTATACTACGCATTAAGACAGTATGAAAAAGATGCCTATGAATTGTATGAAAAATACACTGAATTAATTGAAAGATACTTAGAAGAAGTTGGAATTCCTGATTTAGGATCTCATGAATATCCATACATTGCCTCTCACACAACATATGGAGATAGATATGCTATAAACTGGGATAGTGTCGTAGAAATTCCTCCTCAAAGATACTATGATGATAAAGAGGCAATACACACTACAACAATTCAAATTCCTTTATATGAGGGAGTTCCTGCTGAAGGAGGACCAAGAGCAAGATTGGTTAAATTTGGAAACTTTAGAGCAGGAGGTAGTGCTTTAGACATCAACATAGCAAGAGCTCAAGAAAACTTAGGTGCTGTTTATAGAGCCTTAGAAATTTTAGATGAAGTTAATATATATGGAAAGACAAGAGCTGAAGTTGAATACAAAGATGGTTTTGGAATTGGAGTTCATGAAGCTCCAAGAGCAACAAATACACACATGGCAGAAGTTGGAAAAGATGGAAAAATAAAGAGTTATAGAATCATAGCGGCATCAACTTGGAACTTCCCAATAGTTGAAAAGGCAATTGAGGGTTATCCACATCAATATGCTGAAGTGATAATGAGAGCCTATGACATATGAGCATCATGTGCAACACACATTATAGTTAAGGATGAAGAGTCAAAAGAAACTATAGAAGTTAGAAAAATGTTATAAGCCTCAAGGGGAACCCGAAAGGGACCCAAGAGGCTTTTTCTCATATAATAGGGTTTAAAATTAAAATCTTAATAAAAATAAAAAAGAATGAAACTATGAAGGCTGAAAAAAATGAAAATGAATTAGACGAATTATTTGATTTAACTCCCTCTTATTTAAAAAAGGAAATAATGGTATTGGGTTGTGGTAATATACTATTTGCCGATGATGGATTTAGTGTTCATGTTATTGAAAAATTGAACAAAATTTTAACTGATGACGAAAAAAAGAGAATAGCCTTAGTAGATGCTGGAACAGGAGCTCCTCAGCAAGTTTTAACATTAATAGATGAAAATTCAAAAACAAAAAAAATAATTGTAGTTGATGTAATTGACTGGGGATTAAAACCGGGAGAAATAAAAATAATTGAAAAAGATGAGTTGCCAAATCCAAAATATGATAGATTAGATTCTCACAATTGGCCTTTATCTTCTTTATTAAAAGAGGTCGCTGAAAAATATAATATAGAGGTTAAAGTTGTTGGATGTCAGGCAAAATATATTTCTGAACCAGATGTTTATATTGGGTTGAGTGAGGAAGTTGAAAAGGCAATTGATAAGGCAGTAAATATTATCCTTAGAGAATTGAGGGGTGATTAATGTGGTTAAAGTTGCTCATGTTCAACTATGTAGTTGTTGTGGATGCTTAGTTTCTTTGGCAGATACCTATGAGAAGTTATTAGATGTTTTAAATTCAATTGAGTTGGTTTATTGTCAAACATTGGCAGATGTTAGAGAAATTCCTGAATGTGATATTGCATTAGTTGAAGGTTCTGTATGTTTAGATGACCATCATAGTTTAGAGATTGCTAAAGAGGTAAAAGAAAAAGCAAAGATAGTTGTAGCTTTAGGAGCTTGTGCTGCGACTGGTGGAGTTACAAGATACTGTAGAGGAAACCAATTATCAAAGCCAGTTCATAGCTCATTCTCTCCATTAACTGAAGTTATTAAAGTAGATTTAGCTATTCCAGGATGTCCTCCTTCACCAGAGGCTATTGTTTCAGTAATAACAGCTGCATTAAATGGAGATATGGAATATTTACAACCATTTGCTGAATTAGCAGAAAAAGGAAGTGAAGCATGTGGATGTGATTTACTAACTAAGGTAGTTAATAAATCTCTCTGTATGGGTTGTGGGACTTGTGCAGCTGCGTGTCCAACAAGAGCAATAGAAATGATAGATGGAAGACCAAATGTTACTCAGTATTTGTGTATTAAATGTGGAGTTTGTTCAGTACAGTGTCCAAGAATTAGATTTCCAGAGTTAATTGAAAAAATAGAGTAATCATTTCAATCAGTATAAATTTTATAAATAATTTTTGAGGTGGAATAGATGGATCCTTTTGGAACTTATAAGAAAGTAGTTTCAGCAAGAAGTACATTAAAAGAAGTTTTAAAGACATGTCAAGATGGAGGGATTGTTTCAACAGCTTTTATTTATGGTTTAGAGAATAATTTATTAGATGGAGTTATTGTAGCAGATAATGCTGGAGAATTTAAAGCAATCCCTAAAGTGGCCACAACACCAGAGGAAGTTTTAGAGGCGGCAGGAACAAAATATACTGTCTGCCCTAATATATCTGTATTGAAAAGTGCTGTTAGGGAATATGGATGTGAAAAAATTGGAGTTGTAGGAACTCCATGCCAAGTTAGGGCTGTAAGGAAGTTAATGAAATATCCTGTAGGTTTTAGACACATTCCTGATAAAATATCATTAATTATAGGAATTTTCTGTATGGAAAACTTCCCATACAATGGATTAAAGCTAATTGTAGAAGAACACTGTGGAGTTAAGATGGAAGATGTTGTTAAAATGGATATTGGTAAAGGTAAGTTTTGGGTCTATACAAAATGGGGAGAAACAAAAGCAATTAAATTAAAAGAAACCCATCCTTATGAGCAAGTGGCTTGTCATGTATGCACTGACTACACTGCAGAGTTGGCAGATATTTCAACAGGTTCCGTTGGAAGCCCAGATGGATGGAGTACTGTCTTTATAAGAACTGCAAAAGGGGAAGAGATATTTAACAAAATGGTTGAAGATGGGTACTTAGAAGTTAAACCAATAGAAGAGGTTAAACCTGGCTTAGGTCTAGTAGAAAAATTAGCTCTAACTAAAAAAGAGAAAAATATGAAAGAGATTGAACATAGAAAAGAACTTGGTTTGCCAGTGCCTTATTAAAAAGTATTACTCATATTTTGCTGTTAAAACTTTCCTAATTTTTTTAGCCCTTTCTTCTCCTACACCCTCAACTTCCATTAATTCATCTTCTTTTGCTGTAAATACTCTTTCAACAGTTTTAAAATGTTTTAATAACCTATCAGCTAATGCACCACCAACATCAGGCAAACTTTCAACAATAAACCTTTGTTGTTCTTTTAAACTCATTGTAGTTTTTCCATATCTTATTGTAATCGGTCTTTTTTCTTTTAATTGCTCTTTTTCAGCAATTTTTATTAATAAATCAACGGTTTCATCAACATTTTTTGTAAATAATATAGGTATTCCAAAGTCAAAAATAACTGATAAGATAGCTCCTTTTAAGGCATTTTCATGTATTCTGCTAAAGTTTTCTCCTTCTATAATAAGTAACGGTTTTTCAACTTTTTTAAGATTTTTTAACTGTGAAAATAACCTCTTGTCAATTATTGAATTTACAAAGTCTTCTGCTGTTTTTCTCTCAACAACAACTCTATCACTTAAAACATAATCTCCAACTTCTAAAGTTTTTAGTTCAACATCAGCATATTTATGTAATAACTTGGCAATATTTTTTTCTCTGACATCTACAATAATCTTAATTGGTTTTTTTAATGAAACTGAAGTTTCAATTTTTTCAATTTTGTCTTTGTCAGTTTCTTTAACCTTACTCATAGATTTTTCTTCAAACTGCTTAATAAAGTCCAATATTGTTAAAGTCTTTTTTTCTTTCTCTTTATTCTCTTCTTTACTTTCTATCTCTACTACTTTTTTAGTTTCTATTGTTGTTACTGTATCTTTTTCTATTATAGTTTCTTTTTTAGGCTCTTCTATCTTTTTATTCTCCATCTCTAATTTTTTCTGTAATCTTTTGTTCAACAAATAACATATATTTTTTAAGAGTCTTTTCATCTCTTTTTCTTTGTACAAAGCACTTCTGTAGTATGCTTCATCAGATGTTCCTTTAGCTATTAATATATAAGCTCTCCCTCCTTCTCCTCTCATCGCTCTACCTCTTCTCTGGATTAACCTAATTTCTGATGGCACAGGCTCATAAAATATAACATAATTTACCGCTGGAATATCTATCCCTTCCTCAGATACGCTTGTAGAAACTAAAACATTTCCTTCTTTTTTAAACTTCTCTATTGCTTCTATTTGCTGTTTTTGAGTCATTCCTTTTCCTTCTTTATTTGTTTGACCAATAAACTTTATCGCCTTAATTCCATTTTGGTGTAAGATATTAACTAATTTCTCAACAGTGTCTCTATACTGCGTGAATATTATAATTCTTTCATCTTCATTTTTTTCCAAAAATGTTTTAACCATTTCAACAACTTTATCTAATTTTGGATGTTCAACATTTGTCTTTAATAATAAATTTACTGCCTTTCTAATTCTTTCGTCATTTACTATTGATTTAGCAGATTTAGTTCTTTGTGAAGATAATTTATTTATATAGTTTAAAAATACGCTCTTTCCCTGACTTTCTAATAAATCCTTGGCGTGCATTAACTTTAATGCCTCTGAACACACCCTTATAAGTTCATATTTAACCTCTTCATCGTAGGCGAATAACTTAGAATTTAGTTCAATGAGTTCAGTTTTTGTTATATTGATAGAGTCAATAACTCCAAAATCTTTTAAAAATTTTAATCTATCTTTTAACGCTTCATTTATTAATTTTAACGCTTTTTTAAATTCTTCTGGTAAATCTAATCTTATTGGAATTAATCTAACTTTGGCAATGTATGGCTTTACATCTTCGTCATCTTCAGTTCTAACTTCAACATGCTCTATTCCTAAGTTTTCACAGATTTCCATTAATCTATCAATATCAGCCCCGGGAGAGGCAGTTAATCCTAAAATATGACATTTATCTTTAAATGCCTTAGATACAAATGCATAGGAATGGTCTCCAACTGTGTGATGTGCCTCATCTGCAATTAACAATACAAACTCTTCAACATTAATTCTTTTAGCAATAATGTCATTCTCAATAACTTGAGGGGTGGCAACAAATATTTTACCTTTTCTATATAGTTCAACTCTTTTTTTTGGAGGAATTTTTCCAGTTAGTGCTATTATTTTGTCTTCTTCAATTTTTAGGATTTCTTTTAATCTTCTACAATGTTGCTCTACTAAAGGTCTCGAAGGGGCTAAAATTAAAACTTTACCATCTTTTTTTGTTAAAATACCCACTATGACCAATATAGCAATTGCAGTTTTTCCCAAACCAGTGGGTAAAACGCACAATGTCTTTTTCTTTAAAGCATTTGCCGCTATAATCTGTTGATACAACCTCGCCTCTAATGTTTTTGGTTTTATTAATGGATGCTCTATATACATATCCATCCTACTCTTAGTTTTAAATTTAATATATTATTTTAGTTTATCTAAATTATTTACCCATCTCATAAAAATTTCTCTCGCTCTTTTGAGTTTGGAATTGCTATAATCTAATAAAAACTTTAAGTAATTGTTATCTACAAATATCTTTCCATCTTCTCCTATTGGAGTATCTACCTTATAGGTAGTTAAAATTTCAACGATTATCCTTTTCTTAGATATTGATTTTATTGAAGAAGCTTTTAAACCAGAATGTATTGCTAATTCAAGCATATTCTTAGCAGAGTCAATATCTTTTGATGCTATATGTAATATAGGGGAGTTCATAACAAAGATAATATAATTTTTCTCATTGGAAATATTTTTTAGAGCGTTAAACATTTCCTCATATGTGGCATAGTGATGCCATTTACCTAACCACTTTGAATATATTTTAGGATTCTTATCTTTTGGAATTTCCATAATTCCCACTCTACCTATGCAAGAACTCGTAGTGTAATAATTTTCCAAACTATTTATTTTTTCAAGTATTGGAATTATATCTTTATCTACTAAGTTCTCTCTAATTGCTAATTCTAAATTTATCAATGTTCTTTTTTTGTCATCTTCAAATCCCATACTCTCACTCAAAGCAAAAAGTTTTTAAACCAATTTTGTTGAAATCAAAAATAAATAAAAAATAATTTATTAATAATTTTGGTGTTTATTATGATACCTATGATATTTAAAGAAATGTGCCCTAACTGTAATGGAGATATTTATAGCGAAAGATTTGAAGTAGGAG
>JALVUY010000214.1 GCA_027023665.1 Methanocaldococcaceae archaeon | reverse complement strand
ATATATAATTATTCATCTATTTTAACTTATTTTTAATAATTAATCCTACAAATACTAAACAAATTATTAATAAGATTGCATATATGATATATAAATCTATCGTGTTTTTATCTTCTTCTGTATTTCCAATGTTTGTATAAAAATAGTTAATTCCATCCCATAACTTAATAACAACATACTTTCCATCAGGATTCATATAAACATCATTAATTAATCCTTCATATAGTATGCCATTTGTAAGTTCTCTAAATTTATAATGCCAGAGTATATCTCCTTTATTGTTGAATATAAAAATATCTCCATTGTTATACCATGCTAAGATATATTTTCCATCTGGTGTTATATAAACTAATTTAACTTTTCCAGCAATGTAATTTTCTTCATAACGCCACAATAAACTTCCCTTATTGTCAAATAATAGAACTTTCGCTGAAACTTTTCCTCCATAGGCAGATGATAGTGGAGGAGAGCCAGTTCCTATAACTATATATTTAGCATCAGGAGTCATAGAAAATGCTGTAATAACATTCCCGCTGTATGTATGATTCTCCCATAGCAATTTACCTTTATTGTCAAATACTAATATACCACTACTTGATGGAAGTATTTCTGGCTCTTCTCCACTAATAATGTCATATATTACAATGATATATTTATCATCAGAAGATGTTTTTATTGAATCAATATCATACCAATTTATAACCCATGTAGTATTTGCAAATACTGTATATTCATTATTTCCTAAAACATAACTCCATAACAGTTTTTCATTGCTAATATTATAAACTTTCAAGGCTGTTTTGTTATTATAATCTACTGAGAAGACATAACTTCCATTAGAACTTACATAGGATATTTTTGTAGTATTCCACGATAAATTACCTTCTCTGTTAAATAAATAATTTTCATTTTTACATTTTATAAAAATGTATTTTCCATCAGATATTAATGAGATAGAGTTAATTTTATTGCTTATATTTTTATGCCATAACAATCATTTTTTTGATTTAAAAAATAAATGTTGCTACTGTTATCTATTGCTAAGATATATTTTCCATCCTTAGTTATAAAAATTGAAGATACATACTTCCCTAAATTATAACTAAAAACTAATCTTACAGATTTGTTATTTTCAAATAAATATTATTTTTATCTCCTATTACGAGATATTTTCCATTAGGTGTCATAGTAAATGGACAATAGTAATTTTCTTTATAAGTCCATATGATTTTCCCATTATTATCAAAGAGGTATATATAAAAGAGTTTATCAACTGTATGGTCATAAACTCCAACTGAGATATATTTTCCATCTTCGCTCATTATAACTGGATCAGTATATATAAAATCACTACTATAACTCCATCCTCCACTTATATTTTCTCCAAATGTTATTGGTATATATAAAAAAATCCCAATTAAATTA
>JALVUY010000213.1 GCA_027023665.1 Methanocaldococcaceae archaeon | reverse complement strand
TTATATTTTTTTGAAAAATAATGGGTATTAATATTTATTTTTAAAAATTTTGAAATCTTTGCAGAGTTATCTTTGTTTGGTTTTCTTACCAATGAAATAATTGAAAGTATGAATAAAATATCACATATTGTTATCAAAATTAGGTAATACACTCCAAAAATTCTAAATATATAGGGTAGAGGGCTTAAAATAACAGATAATAGTATCAACATAGAGGCAAAGTATAAAGATTTTTTACCATACTTTATTGGTAAAGATATAACTCCCTCTTTTTTATCTCCCTCTATATCTTCAAAATCTTTAATAATCTCTCTACCCCAAATTGCAAACATAGAGCATAAGAACAAAATAATGACTGGAATTATGTTTTTTCCTGCAACTCCACCAAATAAAAATACTGAGCCAGTTAAATAACCTACAATAAAGTTTCCAATTAACTTATATCTTTTATATTTTTTTGCATACAGATATAAAAAAGTGGCATTAATTAAGGCAATAATTAACGCATAGATATTTATAAATACAGATAAGATTAAACCAACAATTAATAAAACGAATGAAAATGTTTTTGCCTCTTTTAATTTAACTCTTCCAGATGGCAAAGGGCGAGAAGGTTTGTTTATCTTATCAATCTCTATGTCAAATATATCGTTTATTACATTTCCATATGCACATATAAAAAATACAACTAAGAATACTAAAATTGATATTTTTAAATCTATAAAACAATTGGATGAGATTAAATAACCAATAAATCCTCCAATACCTGCAGTTATGCAATTCTTAACTCTCATTAACTCAAAATAATCAATTATCTTTCCCATAAACATCCCTTTCTTATAAATTCTTAATGTTAAATATTTGTTAAAAATATACTTGCAAAAACTATTTATATAACATTTACAAAAGATTATAGAAAGGTTAAGGAGTTGATTATCTTGATTAAAAAAGGAGATTATGTAAAAGTTGACTACATTTTAGTCGTAGATGGAAAAGTAATTGACACATCAATTGAAGATGTGGCAAAAGAAAATGGAATATACTCACCAGAAAGAGAATACGAACCATTAGGTTTTGTTGTGGGTGAAGGAAATTTAATTGAAGGTTTTGAAGAGGCAGTTTTAAATATGGAAGAAGGTGAAGAAAAAACTGTTACAATACCTCCTGAAAAAGGTTATGGATTTAGAGATGAGAGATTAATCCAAGAAATTCCTAAGGAGATGTTTGACACTGCTGATTTTGAGCCAGAAGAAGGAATGTTAATTTTAGCAAATGGAGTTCCTGCAAAGATAATAAAAGTTACTGACGATACAGTTGTCTTGGATTTCAATCATGAACTGGCTGGGAAAGAATTAACGTTTACAATAAAAGTGTGTGAAGTAAATCCAAGTGAAGAATAGATTTTATTTTTTAATTCAATCTTATCATTAAAATTTAAAAATTTTCTTTTTTATTTCTGTTTATAAATTATTTGTTAGTATTTTTTGTAGTTTAATCTATATTTAATTTTTTAAATTTTGCATCTATAAAATTTATATAGGATTTCAATTTTATCATTTTTAATAATTTGATTGACTCAATTTTTGGTGATTATATGAAAGGTGCAGAAGCAATTATAAAAGCATTGGAAGCAGAAGGTGTTAAGATTATATTTGGTTATCCAGGAGGAGCAATGTTACCTTTTTACGATGCACTATATGATAGTGACTTAGTTCATATATTAACAAGGCATGAACAGGCAGCAGCACACGCGGCAGATGGATTTGCAAGAGCGAGCGGAGAGCCAGGAGTTTGTGTTTCTACATCTGGACCAGGGGCTACTAACTTAGTTACTGGAATAGCTACAGCTTATGCAGATTCTTCTCCAGTTATTGCTTTAACAGGACAGGTTCCAACCAAATTAATAGGTAATGATGCATTCCAAGAAATTGACGCTCTTGGCTTATTTATGCCTATAACAAAACATAATTTCCAAATAAAAAAGACAGAAGAAATTCCTGAAATTTTTAGATCAGCCTTTGAAATTGCCACAACTGGGAGGCCTGGACCAGTTCATATAGACATTCCTAAGGATGTTCAAGAAGGAGAAATTGATATTGAAAAATATCCAATTCCCGCAAAGGTTGATTTACCAGGATATAAACCAAAAACTGTTGGACATCCATTACAGATAAAAAAAGCGGCAAAGTTAATAGCAGAGGCAGAAAAACCAGTAATATTAGCAGGAGGAGGAGTTATAATTAGTGGGGCATCAGAAGAGTTAATTAGATTAGCAGAATTAATAAAAATTCCTGTTTGTACAACTTTAATGGGTAAAGGTAGTTTTCCAGAAGATCATCCTCTATCCTTGGGAATGGTTGGAATGCATGGAACTAAGGCAGCGAATTATGCAGTTACAGAATGTGATGTCTTAATAGCAATTGGATGTAGATTTTCCGATAGAGTTACAGGAGATGTTAGACACTTTGCCCCAGAAGCAAAAATAATACATATAGATATAGATCCAGCAGAAATTGGGAAGAATGTTAGGGCAGATATTCCAATAGTTGGGGATGCCAAAAATGTATTAAGAGATTTATTAATAGTATTAACAACTTTAGAGATAAAGAGTAAAGAGGATTGGTTAGAGAGAATTTTTGAATTAAAAAAGATGTCTATTCCTATGATGGACTTTGATGATAAGCCAATAAAGCCACAGAGATTTGTTAAAGATTTAATGGAAGTTTTACAGGAGATAGATCCAAAATTAAAAAATACTATTGTTACTACTGATGTAGGACAAAATCAAATGTGGATGGCTCATTTCTTTAAAACAAGAATGCCTAGAAGTTTCTTAGCCTCTGGTGGTTTGGGAACTATGGGCTTTGGATTTCCAGCGGCAGTAGGGGCTAAGGTTGCTAAGCCATATGCTAATGTTATCTCTATTACTGGAGATGGCGGTTTCTTAATGAACTCTCAGGAGTTGGCAACAATTAAAGAATATGACATTCCAGTAGTTATTTGCATCTTTGACAATAGAACATTAGGAATGGTCTATCAGTGGCAGAATTTATACTATGGACAGAGACAGAGTGAGGTTCATTTAGGAGAGAGTCCTGATTTTGTTAAATTAGCTGAAAGCTATGGTGTTAAAGCTGATAGAATTACAAGTCCAGATGAAATTAAAGAAAAATTAAAAGAGGCTATATTGAGCAATGAGCCATATCTCTTAGATGTTGTTATAGATCCTGCTGAAGCTTTACCAATGGTTCCTCCTGGAGGAAAATTGACAAATATAGTTCATCCAATTAGAGTAGAACCAAAGATTAAAAGAGCTGCATTTGAAGAAATTAAAAAGATAAGAGAAATGGCCGCAATTAAAGAGTATTAGAATATAATTATAATTTTTGGAGGGATATACAATGAAAGTAGATTTTATTCAGGGTAATCATGCATGTGCATTGGGTGCTATAAAGGCGGGATGTAGATTTTTTGCTGGCTATCCTATAACACCATCTACTGAGATAGCAGAGATAATGGCAAGAGAGTTGCCAAAAGTTGGGGGCTATTATGTGCAAATGGAGGATGAAATCGGTAGTATATCAGCAGTTATTGGAGCAAGTTGGGGCGGCTTAAAGGCAATGACTGCCACTTCTGGACCAGGATTTAGTTTAATGCAAGAAAACATTGGATATGGATACATGACAGAAACTCCTTGTGTTATAGTTAATATTCAAAGAGGAGGGCCTTCTACAGGGCAGCCCACTATGGCAAGTCAAGGAGATATGATGCAATGTAGGTGGGGTAGTCATGGAGATTATGAAGTTATAGCTCTCTCTCCAAGTACTGTTCAAGAAATGTATGATTTCACAATAATGGCTTTTAATTATGCTGAGAAGTATAGAATTCCTGTATTTGTTATGGCTGATGAAATTGTTGGACACATGAGAGAAAAAGTTATATTACACGATAATTTTGAAATTATTAATAGAGAAAAACCTAAAGAAAAACCATGTAAAAAGCCATATCCTTTTGATAAATTAATTCCAGAAATGCCAGTATTTGGAGAAGGGTATAATGTTCATGTAACTGGATTGACACACGATGAGAGAGGGTATCCTGATGTATCTCCAGAAACTCATGATAAGTTAGTTAGAAGATTAGTAAATAAAATAAGGAAAAATAAAGATGAAATAATTAAATGGGAAGGAGATAATTTAGATGCTGAAATAATGTTTGTTTGTTATGGATCTCCTTCAAGAACTGTAAAACATACTGTAAATAAATTAAGAAATGAAGGAGTTGATGTAGGATATGTAAGGTTGATAACTGTCTATCCATTCCCAGATGAGTTGTTGAAAAATTTAAAGGCTAAGAAGATTATAGTTCCAGAGATGAACTTAGGACAGATATATTATGAAGTTGAAAGAGTTTGTAAAAATGCTGATGAAGTTATTTTAGTTGATAAAATTGGTGGAGAACTACACAGACCAGAAGAATTAGAAAAAGCTGTTTTTGAATAACTTTTACTATTTTATTTTGGGTGAAATTTATGAAAAAAATATTTATATTTTTGTTTTTAGTTTTAATTTTATTATGTTGTGGATGTTTAAATAATGAGAATAATACGGTTATAATTTCCAATAATACAATGATTAATAATAGTAATACTAATAAAATACACAATATAACAGATAATACTACTGTTGTTAAATTGAAGGAAAATAATAAAAAAATAGAGAATAACCTAAATAGGACAAAGATAAACAAAAATATTACTAATAACTTTACTCTAACAAAAAAATATAACTTTTCAAAAAAGATAGCTATTGACAAAATGTTTTTAAAATTAAATTATACTGAAGAAAGAAAATATGATAGATTAATTATTAAAAAATATTGTAATGATGGTTTAAATGTTACTTTTGAAGTCAGCTTATATCCAATTGATTTCTCTAACGCATATATTTTTAATGATGTTAAGAAATATCCACAAAGAGATTTATATGGATACTATTATTACTATGAATTTACCCCGAAAACTAACAATTTGCCAGTTAGTTACTGCTACTATAGAAAAGTAGGTAATTACTATTTAATAATGCAAACTGATGAAGTAAATAACAAAGTTAATGAACTCTGGACTAATTGGAGTAGATATGTGTTTAGTTTATTTGAAGTTAAAAATAATAACAATAAATAAAATATACCCCTCAGAGCTCATACGGCTCATCACAAAATCAGCAAAGCCAATCCTCATCATCGGGGTTATTATGATAGAGAGAGCGTTAATTTTAGATGGATATACAGATGAGCCAGCAGGTTTGGGAGTTCCCCCATATATTGGAATATATCCAAGGTATGCTTATGGTGTCTTAGATAAATACAATGTTGATGTAGATTATATAACCATTGATAAATTTAGAGAAATTAGAAATTCTTTTAATTTAAATAATTATGACGCAATAATATGCATTTGTGGTTTTCACACGCCGGGGAAGTATTTAAATGCCAACCCTGCTACTTTAAAAGAGTTTGTTTCCATATTATATAAATATGACGGCATAAAAATTTTAGGCGGACCAGCAGCAACAAAATATGGCTCCTCTATGATTGGTGGAAAGATAGTTGATGAGAAAAAATATAAAGAGTTTTTTGATGTAGTTGCAGAGGGTGACTTAGAGGCAGTTTTAAAGGAATTATTAGAGAACAAAAGTATAGAAAATATTGATTTTAATGCCCATAGAAGTTATGAAGAATTGAGAGAGTATGCCATTAGAGGATCAAAGGTTGTTAAAAAACATCCAAATTATCCTTATATAATTGCTGAAATTGAAACATATAGAGGATGCTCAAGAGCATTAACTGGAGGTTGTTCATTCTGTACAGAGCCAAGAAGGTTTGGACTTCCAAAATTTAGAGATGAAAAATCTATAATAGAAGAGATTAAGGCATTATACAATGAAGGGATAAGATATTTTAGAATTGGAAGACAGCCATGTATTTATTCCTATAAAGCAATTGATTCTGAAAAGGAAGAGGTTCCAAAACCTAATATTGAGGCAATTGAAAAGTTATTTAAAGGAATTTGGAATGTTTCAAATCCTAAGGTTTTACACATAGATAATGCAAACCCTGTAGTAATAGCAAGACATGAAGATGAAAGTAGAGAGATTACAAAAATTTTGGTTAAATATTGCACTTCAGGAAATGTTGCCGCTTTTGGAGTTGAAAGTTTTGATGAAAAAGTAATTAAAGCAAATAATTTATTAACTACACCAGAAGATGTTTTAAAAGCTGTAGAAATTTTAAACGAAATTGGAGGAAAAAGAGGAGAGACAGGATTGCCTTATTTACTACCAGGAATAAATTTACTGTTTGGCTTAAAAGGAGAAAGTAAGAAAACATTTTCTATAAATTTTGAATATTTAAAAGAGATATATGATAGAGGATTTATGATTAGAAGAATTAACATAAGGCAAGTAGTTCCATTTTTTGGGACTGATATAAGTTTAAAAGATGTAAAAAAGGCAGAGAAAAGAAAAAAACTATTTCTATGGTTTAAAGAAAAAATTAGAGAGGAGATAGATAATAAAATGCTTAAAAGAGTTATACCAAAAGGAACAATTTTAAAGGATGTATTTGTAGAATTAAAAGATAAAGAAAATTTATATTTTGGAAGACAGTTTGGAAGTTATCCTATTTTAGTAGGAATTAAAGACAAAAATCTTAAAATAGGACAATTTGTTGATATAGAAGTTGTAGATTATGGAAGAAGATCTATTACTGGAAAAGTAGTTAAGACATAAACTAAT
>JALVUY010000212.1 GCA_027023665.1 Methanocaldococcaceae archaeon | reverse complement strand
TAATTTATTTTTATTAGGTTTGTTGTTTTAGTTATTAATGATTTTTATATAATTTATATTAAATTTTTTGAATTTTTAAAATTTTAAACTAAAATGTGGTGAAATCTATGAGTAAAGAAGAAAATCCTTTTAAAAAAATGCCTACTATATTGATGCCTGATGAATTAATATCTAAGGCATTAAGAAGGGGAGAAAAAGTAGCCAATGAAATGAGAAAAAAAGAATTACCTTGGTTGTTAAAGGCGAGATATGTAGAGGAGCATAAAGTGAGAACTATTGCGTCAGTTGTATCAGACAATTTACAAAAAGTTATAGATAAAACTCCCCCAGTAAGAAAACTACCTAAATTTTATCAGGAAATGGTTGAAGTTTTAGTAGGAGTAGATGAATTTAAAAAGTCAATGGGTGCATTTAAGTGGGCTTCTGAACTCGTTAGAAAATTAGGTAATGAGTATGCTAAAAAGATTAGAAAAGCAAGAACTCCACAACAGGCAGGAAAATTAAGAAAAGAATTCGTTGGGAGAGTAAAGTCAATATTAAATCAAATTCATCCAGAAATGGCTTTTGTGGCAGTTGCAAGAGAGAAATTGAAAAATTTACCAACATTTAAAAATCTTCCAACTGTTGTAATCGCTGGCTATCCAAATGTTGGAAAATCCACATTGTTAAAAAAATTGACAGGGGCGGATGTTGAAATAAACAACTATCCATTTACAACTAAAGGAATAAATATGGGATACATGGAAGATATTCAGATTGTAGATACTCCTGGATTGTTAGATCGTCCATTATATGAAAGAAATGATATAGAGTTACAGGCAATTTTGGCATTAAACTATTTAGCAAATTTAATTTTATTTATTATAGATGCAAGTGAGTTTTGCGGCTATACAATTGAAGAGCAATTAAATTTATTAAAAGAGATAAAAGAATTATTTAATGTGCCAATTGTTGTAGCAATAAATAAAATTGATTTAGTTGAGGATGAAGGAAAAATTAAAAATATAGAGGAAAAGTTAAAAGAGATAGGAGTGGAGAAAATATTCAAAATATCCGCTGACAAAGGGTATGGTTTGGAGGAGTTAAAAGAATATTTCTTTAAAAAACTTTTATCTCCAAATAATAGTAATTAATTTTTTATATTTTATTCATTTTCAATTTCGTTAATTAAGTTTAATGAATCTGTGTCTCCATATTTGTTAGCAATATTTTTGATTTTTTCGAGAATCTTTGGCTTTTTGTTAGTTAATTTTTTCAACTCCTTACAGTATTTTATAACATCCTTATAGCCTATCTCTAACACTTTACTTTTAAATTTTGAAAGTTCATAAGCCAAAAGACCTCTTAAAACATCATCATTTGAGAATAAAAATACAGGATGTATCCAAATTATTATTTTGTCATCATCATATTTTTCTACAAAGTTCTCTATT
>JALVUY010000211.1 GCA_027023665.1 Methanocaldococcaceae archaeon | reverse complement strand
CTAATATCAGAGATGAACCATCAGAAACTATAAAAATTAGAGCAATTGAGCTTTATAAAAAGATATATTTTAAGGAAGTGAAAGAATGATAAGTGATAGATGCAAAAATATAAAGCCATCAGCAATTAGGGAGATATTTAATTTAGCAACATCTGACTCTATAAACTTAGGTATTGGTGAGCCTGATTTTACCACTCCTAAACATATTATAGAGGAAGCAAAAAAAGCATTAGATGAAGGAAAGACACACTATTCTCCAAACAATGGAATTCCTGAATTAAGGGAAGAAATTAGCAATAAGTTAATGGAAGATTACAATATAAATGTTGATAAGGATAATATTATTATAACCTGTGGGGCCTCAGAGGCTTTAATGCTGTCTATTATGAGTTTAGTTAATAGAGGAGATGAAGTTATTGTATTTAATCCATCTTTTGTATCTTATTTTTCATTGGTAGAATTTGCTGAGGGAAAAATTGTAAATATAAACTTAGATGAAAACTTTAATGTGAATTTAGAAGATATTAAAGAAAAAATAAGTAAGAAAACAAAATTAATAATATTCAATTCTCCAGCAAACCCTACTGGAAAAGTTTATGACAAAGAAACAGTAAAAGGTTTGGCAGAAATAGCTGAAGATTACAATTTAATTATTGTTTCTGACGAAGTTTATGATAAAATTATTTATGATAAAAAACACTATTCCCCAATGAAATATACAGATAGATGTATATTAATTAATGGATTTTCCAAAACTTATGCAATGACTGGTTGGAGGATTGGATATTTAGGTGTTTCAGATGAATTAAATAAGGAGTTGGATTTAATCAATAATATGATAAAAATTCACCAATACTGTTTTGCATGTGCCTCTACTTTTGCTCAATATGGTGCTTTAGCCGCTTTGAGGGGGAGTCAAGATTGCGTTAAAAATATGGTTAATGAATTTAGAAGGAGGAGAGATCTAATCTATAATGGATTAAAAGATATTTTTAGAGTTAATAAGCCAGAAGGAGCATTTTATATTTTCCCTGATGTGTCTGAATATGGAGATGGAGTAAAAGTAGCTAAAATATTAATTGAAAATAAAGTTTTATGTGTTCCAGGAATAGCCTTTGGAGATAATGGCTATAACTATGTAAGATTTAGTTATGCTACGAAGTATGAAGATATAGAAAAGGCTATTGAAATAATAAGAAAAATCTTTGAATAAATTTTTTATTTTTTATTTTTTATGCTTTTTCTTTTTGATGCTTCTCTTTCCATTCTCTTAATATTCTATCCCAGTTCTTTCTTAAAAATTCTCCAACTTGTGATGAATCTCTTGTTCCAACTACACAGGTCCAGCCAGTTTTATCCTCAATATCACCTCTTGTTGATGCCGCTAATGCTGGAAGAATAATTATTCTATGGCTAACCTTATCTGCTATTCCTGTCTCTTCAATTAATTTTTTAGCATTCTCTCCATTATACTGCCCTCCTGCAACTGAAACATCAACTGCCTTTCCTCCAGTGTCCATAACTAACAACCAACAAGTGACATTATCTTTTTCAAAGTCCCCAGTTACTGTATAGAATGTTAATGAGAAGTTAGTTGTTAATATAACTGGGCTATTCTCATCTGGATTACCAATTGGATATAAGCCAGGTTCAACCGCTTGTGGTTTTCTTGGATCAGTATAGATATTCTGTCTCAATGTTAATACTGGCATTAACTCCCAAATATCTAATCCATGTATAATTAAAGCATCTGCATATCTATTTAGTAATGTTCCTGCAATTGTTGCCTCATACATTTTTGCAACAACATCCTTATCTTCAAAAAATTCTGAGATAGGGCAAGGATTGTTTAAAGCGTAATAATAGGCATTTATTGGTAAATTTAATATTGGAAATCCTAAGTATTTATCTTCTCTTTCAATAGCACTTCTCCTTATCATTACATTTAAATCTAAGGTTTCAGCGATATTTTCAGGATATGTGTGTGGCTCTAAAACTAAATCCTTAATGCTATTAGCTAAACACTTTGCTGCCATATTTTTTAACTCTTTAACATTGTTCGAGGATAATACTAAAACGACATCTTTTTCTTTTTTGAGTTCTTTAATAACTCTAATCATGTCATTTAAATTATCTTTTGTAGCGGCATAAACCATAACCTTTGATTTAACAATTTTTAAAGCCTCCTTTATAACTTCAGGATTTAAAGAAGCGAGACAAATAGGCATTTCTGTTTCTTTTTCTACAATTTCAATGGCTTTTTTAAATTTCTCTACATCTCCTGACGCATTTCTAATTACGATAAAATCTAATTTTAGTTTTTCTCCAGTTCTTTCAAATGCAAAATTCTCTATCTCCTTTGCCCTATTCTTAATTTCTTCCTCGCTTAATTCATCGCTAATATCTACACCAATTGGTGTAGGATTAAAAAATGATAATTGGTATCTATACATTACTTCGTCTCCACCCATAACAGCTTTTCTTTTATAATTACCAAACCAAACTTCTTTTACAGGTGGAGATAGAAGTTCTATTAATTTCTTTCTATTTTCTTCAAATTTTGGAGTATTAAGTACAGGACACTGATCTACTGTTGCCTCTTTTTCTAATAATTTAGCAGCAAATGCCATACACGATGGCTGACCACATTTTTTACAGTTTGTTTTTGGTAGTAATTTATAGAGATCCATTACACTAATTTTTTTTGGCATTTAACCACCTCAAAATTAATTTAAAATTAATTTTATCTTTAATCTATGCCTTAGCAACAATCCACTCGTAATTATTAGTGTTTAATTTAACTTCTCCTGGCTTTGTAGTTAGTGTTTTACCAATTTCCTTTAATGTTTTTACTGCTATTGGATTGAGCATCATGAATAAATCTACTCCGCACATCATCATTGTAATTCCAGTAGTTATTTCCCAGAGAGGTAGTCTATACTCTCTTGGTCCCCATTCTGGATTATTCATCCACGCCTCTCTTGCACCATTGGCATTAGTAGTTCCAGAGGACATTGGCATATTAACTAACTCATCCCCTTTTAAACCATTTAACCTCAATCTAACCATTGCATTGATAGAGAATTCAATACCATAACCTAACGCACATGTTGTTGGATCCATAACAATTCTATTTGGGTCTAAACCTGCCTCAATTAACTTTCTGTTTAAATCTCTCGCCATATTTGGATCCATAATAGACCATGCTAAAACATTGTGATCATATTTCATTGCAGCATCAACTATTTTTTTATAATCTAACTCTAAGTTTGCAGATGCTAATAAGCATCTATCACCCTCAGTCACTTCAGCACACGCCTCTAAAACTAACGGATCTTTTTGAGGATTTCCACTACCACCAATGACAAATGGAACATCTACTGCCTGTAATAAATCTTCCATTAACTTTGCCGCCTCTCTTGGACTTTTATCTTTAATTTTTGGGTCAGTGGATATATGGTGAATAGTTATCATATCTGCCCCAAACTCTTTAACACACTTCTTAGCCCATTCGCAAGGATCCTCCATAACATCCTGGAAAAATTGCCTAATTGGTTTAGGTAATCCTGGCATTGGTATATCAAATATATCGAAAGTAACTACTGGAGGATTAGGTTGGGGTTCTTCAAATCTATATAAAGCTTTTTGCCCTCCAATCTTTACAACCTTACCTCTACCACCTTCAGATTTTGGCTTTCCAAATTGAACTTCTCTTATATATCCTGGATATTTTTCAATTGGAGGCTCCCAGTCTAATTCAGGAACATCTTTAATTTCAATTATTCCTTCATCAGCCAATTTTTCTTTTATTGATGGTGTTTGTGGAATAACTACTGGAGGAGCTGAAGGAATGTTTATTATTAACTCATCTGCTGTAATTTGAATATTTTCAATCTCTATTTTACCAACCTTTTCAATAATCCTTATTAATGCATTCAGATCCATAAAATCACCTAATTTATCATTATAAATCATTATAGATTAACGTTAGTAAAATTCATATATAAACATTATTATTTAATTTTATCTCCTTTTTTAAAGGAAATTTTTCAAAAAATAAAGAATATTTTAATTTATCTTATTCTTATTCAAATTCAAATATCAATTTTATTAATAGGGATATTACTATGTATGTAATAACTTTTAAATATCAAAAAATAGTATTATACCTTTTGCTCAAATAATTGTTGTTTATTAATGTGGCGCGGGGTACCGGGCTTGGTAGCCCGGGGCGGACTTCAGATCCGTCGAGGGCGGAGGCCCTCGGGGTTCGATTCCCCCCCCGCGCCGTTATCATTTTGTGAGATTATGGAGAAGATATATTCAAAATTTGGGGATGTCAAAGATTTAAAGGAAATAATTTCTGGATTAACTAATTTTACAGGAATTATTAGAATAGACAATGCTTTTTTATACTACCTTAATTCAAAGCTAATTTCATCTAAGTTAGATGATAAAGAGAAAGATTTAGAGGAAATTTTTCAGATAATTCCAGATACTTTTTTAATAGAAATTTATGAAGGTTCAGAGGAGGAAGTAAAATATGCTTTAAAAAACTTTAAACCAGATGAATCTATTGTTGAAGTTTCTAAGTTAAGTTTGGTTTTTGGAGATAATGTAATTCTAAATTCATATAACGATATATACAAATTCATAACGAGTGGATATAATAAGGTTACTTTTAAACCAAAGAGATTTAAAGATGAAAAGGCTGTTGTTATTTATAAAAATTCAAAAGAAATTTTTGCTATATATTTTGGGAAAAAAACATTATTAGGAAAAAGGGCAATTAGTAAGTTAAAAACTACATTTGCTGTTAGTGAGATTATTGCAAAGATTGAAAACATATCTAATGAAGATTTGAATATATTTAAAAATAAATATGCCGAAGGTTTTATATTTGGAGGAGAGTCATTTACAGATATTATTAAAAAAATAACATCTTCAAAAGAGCCTATAATCCTAAAAAATGCTTCATTAATAGATTCTTTATCCTATGGAACATCTTTAATTAAAATTGAAGGTAGTAAGGAAGGATATATCATATCTAAGAATGGAAGGGCAATTTACGCTTTTTTAGAGAATTATAATGGTGAAAGGAGTTATAGACTAATAAAGAGTATGTGTATGGTTGAAGATGTTAAATTTTACATATATAGCTTATCAAAGGAGGAGTATGATTTATTTAAAGGTTTTAAAGAAAATAAAGTTCCAATCCAATAATTTAATAAATTATAAATTATTCTTTGTTTAACATTTTTATAGCTAATTGATATGCCTTTTTTAAATCTCCAGTTTCTAATATACATTTCTCAGCAACATCTTTGGGAATTCCTTTTTTAACAAAAACCTCAACTGCCTCTTTAAAAAATGGACTATTTTTTATAATCTCTTCAGCAAGTTCTTTTTTTAATTCCATATATTCATCAGGGGTTATATTGTTTTTAGCAAGTTCATAATCTCTATAAGGGCAAGGTTTAGTTATCTTACAACACCATACTAAACTACCAAAACATGTATTTTTTCCTAAGCCAAGTTTTGTCCTTTTTCCAAACTCTTCTTTTATTCTTACAAATTCTTCTGGTGATAACTTTAAAATTTTTAATGCCTTATGAATAGGACAGTATTTTACTGGAGGACAACAAAAGGCTAATCCTCTCAAATCTCCACCTCTACATATATGAGAAGGAGCATTCTCCCAGCCCATGATTTCACCTAATTAGTTCTTTTATTTTTTCTATAACCTTATTTATACTATCTTCCAAAATCTTTTTACCAAGTTTTTCATCTAACTTAACTCCAAACCTTTCAACGATTTTTGCCTCTTCATCTATAATTTTATTATTTTTTCTTGCCTCTGTTAATCCAACCATTCCAACCTCTGGATACTTTTTAAAATTATTATGTTCCTTTAAAAGTTCATCATTGACTTTTGCTATTCCTATTACATAGCCAACAGAAACCTCCTCCGTAGAGGCATGAGTAAAAGTTATATTAATTATTTCAACCCTTATATTGAACTCTTTTTCCAAATTTTTTAAATATTTTTCAATTAATACATTTCCTCCGTGACAGTTAACTATCAAAAACTTTTCAACGCCTATTTTTTTCCCCTCCTTTATCAAAAATCTTAAATAGTTATAAACATCCTCTGGTTTATTGTGAATACCATGCTTTACATAATCATACTCTGTAGAAGGAATAACTACTCCTAAAAATTTAGCTCCAGTTAAAATAGATGCCATTAAGGCAATGTAAGAGGCTATTTTTATGTCAGTATCTATTGGTAAAACTACTCCATGATTTTCTAAGAATGAACCAAGAGCAATAATTCCAACTTTATGAACCTTCTCATTTAATACATTGCCAGATGATAATCTAAGTTGCATATTATCCCAATAGAAGCTATAAATTAAAATCAACAATTATATAAAAATGAAGACAATAATACCTCATTATTTTCATTTTGAATAAACATCAACGATGTTAGTAGCATCTTCTTTAAAATAGATATCATCTATAATTCTAGAATAGTGATTGTCTATATTTTCAAGATTTACAGGAAAAACTTTAACCTTATAACAACACCTATTTCCAATATTGCATATTTCATTTTTTAATTTTTCTAATGTCTCATCATTAATTTTAATAGTAATGGAACTACTACACTCACTTAAAAAATTCAATCCTTTTTTAAGAGCATTCAATCCATCATCAAAGTTAATATTCATTGCTATTCCCACATATATCGGCAGTTTATAATATTCATGTTTTTCTTTACTTTTTAATTCACATATTTCAAGAACTATACTATGTAAAATA
>JALVUY010000210.1 GCA_027023665.1 Methanocaldococcaceae archaeon | reverse complement strand
TAATTATCAAAATAAGCTATCATCTGAATTAAAAGAAGCTAAAAAATTATTAGATAAGGCAAACGATGAATATATGGATGAAAAATATTATTCAGCAACATGTTCAGCATTTAACGCACTAATTAAATTAGAAACAATCGACCATACAATAAAATATCTTACAGGAGATGAAAATATTAAAACGTATCTTAGCAATGTTCAGAGTCAAATAGATTATGATAAAAAAGTAGTTTATTCAAAAAATTTAACTTTAAATAACTTTGAAGAGATTTTAGCTGGAAGAGTTAGAATATCTGAGGCTGAGAGTTTATTAAATAAAGCATGGAAATCTTACTATTTAGGAAACTATGATGATGCTATAAAATACGGTAGTTTTGCAAAGTTGAGAGGTGAAAGTGCAATTTGGTGGGTTACATTATGTGAAAATAATTATAATAATAGCAATAATAAAATAATAAATGAATCCTCTCTAAAATCTTTAGCTCAGCAATATTTAGATAATGCTGAAACAATTACAACATATGTTGACACCTTATATCCTAATTTAGTAAGTGATGAAGCTATAGATGATTTAGATGCCGCTAAAAAAGCATATAATCATGGAGATTATTTATTAACAATAGCAAAAAGTATAGATTCATGTGTAGAATCTGAAATACCTTTAGTAATTTTTGAAGATAAAGATTATCTAAATTACTTAAAAGAATATGCACGGAATAAAATAAATATGGCTGAAGCCTTAGGAATTATCCCAATTTCAGCCTTAAGTTATTATGAATATGCTGGAAGTTTAGATAATGATTTATTAAAAATAATGTACTATAAATATAGTTCATACTATGCTCAAATGGATGTAGATGTTATAAAAGAGTTAAATAAAAATAATAAAGAGATTCAAAAGGTATTGGAAAATGAAGTTATAATATCTAACAGTAGTTATGTAGTTAATGAAAGTTCTTCAAATAATAATATTACAGCAATTATTATATCTGCAATAGTTGGAGGATTAATTGGATTCACTGGAGGTTATTTCTCAAGAAAAGTTTTATCTTCATAAATCATTTTATTTAATCTTTTTATATAAAACTTCTCCTGTCATTTTGTTTCTAATCTCTAATATTCTATGTAATGGAATGTAAGTATCTTCATATATCAAATACAAATAATTTCCTTTAATTTTAACCTCACTTAATGGAATTACTTTTTTATTATCTTTACCTCCTCTATGGATTATAACAATCTCAAAATTATCTATGTTATCCTTATAATTTGGATGCCAAAAGAGTTTATTTAATATTTCCTTGAGCATAATTCCACATCTATAAGTATTATATTAAATCTCTATCTAATAAACCAAGTTCTTCCCCATTTTCATTAACTTTTATTCTTCCAAACCTTATTTCTTTAAGATTTTTAATTTCATCTTCATTAATGGGGGATAGAATCTCTAATGTTTCATTCTCAAAATCAATAGCTTTTAAAATACCCAATCCAATGCAAAAGCCCTCTTCATCAATCAATCCAACTATTAAGTTGTTAAATCTTTCTGGCTCAATATAGTATAGAATGTTTTTATCAACCTGTCTTGGCATATTTACCAAATCTCTTTTTACTATTGTATATCTTCCCTCACATTTAATTCCATAGAGTATTTTCCATTTAAAAAGTGATTCTAATAGGTATTTTTCATCTTCCAAAATCTTCTCTCCTTGAAATATCTTAGTTCCACTAATAATTACATCATTAAAACCAATATTATAAATTTTTGAAGTTTTAAAGTATTCTCTCCATTTTTCTACTCTAAGTTCTTTTCTCTCTTCCCTACTAAATGATTTTGCATTTTCATAAACTTTTAAGTAAAAAATTTTAATTTTATCTTCAAAGACCTTTAATATAGGTTTAAGTTCATTTCTTTTTTGCAAACCTATTATAACATCTGGCTTAATCATCTCTATTTTCATCCTCTTTAACTCTGCCCCAGAACCTAATATCAACCCAGTGGTATCGATTATAACAACATCTGCCATATCCTTAGCACAATCACACAGTAACTTAGTTCCTACAATCATCTCCCCAAAAAATTGAATTGGAGTAGTTGAACCAACAAAATAACTTTTATAAGGTTTAAGTTCATACAAATTGTTAAAATTTGTTTCTGGAAATGCTAAACTTATAGTTGCTGGGGGTAGAATACTTTTTTGTCCGATATCACAATCAATTATAGCCACTTTATAATTTAAATTTAAAAGTTCATTAGCTAAAAAAGTAGTTAGAGTAGTTTTACCACTGTCTAATCCTCCAAGTATTAAAATTTTAATGGGCTTTTGACTATCTTTAAGATTATTTAAAACCTCAAATCTATCATCTGGAACTTCTGATGGATAATGAGATTTGTTCATCATAGTAACCACCAGATTAAACTGTAAATTATTAAAAAACTTATTACTGCACAATCAACAGCCTTAAAAGCCATTATAGATTTTTCAATGTCTATTTTTCCAGAACCCAATTTATAATGCCCAATTTTTTCTAAGGTTATGTTTAGAGCATTAGCCAATGTTGCCATTGTATAGCCTGAATTTGGAGAAGGGACTTTATTAGCTTCCTTTAAAAATCCATATATTGCCTTTCTTATATTCCCTTTATAAAATGGAGCAGTTATTATTAATAATAGTCCAGATATTCTTGAAGGGATAAAATTTGCTATATCATCCAATCTTGCTGCTAATTTTCCATACCATAAATATTTTTCATTTTTATAGCCAATCATTGCATCTAAGGTATTTATTGCTCTATATACAAAAGCTCCAGGCAATCCAAAAATAATTGCATAAAATAAAGCTCCAATTATACTGTCAGTTATGTTTTCAGACAAACTTTCTATAGCAGCAGAGAGAATATGCTCCTTATCTAACTTAGATGCATCCCTACTTACAATATGCTGAACTGATTCTCTTGCTTTTTCAATGTTGCCCTCTTTAATGTACAAAATTGGTTTTTTACAGAATTCGAATAAAGATTTATATCCAATAGTTGTTGATAGTAAAAAAGCATATACTAAATAGTTTAAAGGAAAATATAGAGATAAAACAATTTTTTCTACACAAATTGAAATTATAGCAACAACAGATATTGTTATTAAAGTAATTATAGAACCAAATAAAAAATCCTTATATATATTCTCACAGTTCGTAGATTTAAATATTTTTTCTAAGGAATATATTAATTTACCTATCCAAACAGTTGGATGAATTTTTTCAGGAAGTTCTCCAATTATTCTATCAAAAATAACAGCTAAAATTAGTATTGCTGGATTTAACATTATTTCCCTATTATATTCTTTAAATCATCAAAAATTACCTCACTTTTACAAAAGCTTGGTAAATAAACAGATGCCTTTCCAGAGTTTGTAGCAACAACTTTATAGCCTAAATCCTCTATTGGAGAGACAACCATACAAGTGTCTTTAATTATTTTTCCTCCTGCCTTTTCAATTATCTTTGTATATCCTATTCTATCGGCAATAGATTTTATATGTAGAGAGCTACAAACCCATAAATCAGATTTTAATTTCTTATCCTTTAACATTTCAGCAATTTTTTTAATTTCCATTAGAGAGCAGTGGGGACAGCCAATACAAATTAAATCAGGCTCTTCGTTTGTTGTATTTAATTTTTCATAACTCTCTTTTATATCATCAATTCCAATAGTTATCTTTTCAACTTTATCATTAATAACATTTTTAACTTTACACTCTGCTGTCAAATTTTTAGCATGGTATAAGGCAACTCCACCACTTGCTGCCATTGCCGCCCCTAAGGATTTTAAGTCATCATTATTGGGATTTAGTTTGTATAAATTTTCAAAATAAGGAACTCCATTTTTTACAATTTTTCCAACTAAGTAACCTAAGGCACCATAAAAACTCTCTTCTTTATCAATATTTTTTATTAATTGGCTGTCTAACTCTATAATATAATTTGCTTTTCTATTTTCATCTAAGTGATAACCATAGTATGGTGTTTTTCCAATAATTGCTGATGCTAATGCTGAAGGTCCTCCTTCTCTATTTGTTCGTGCTCCAATAACTGAATTTGCAAAACATACTGCAGAACTTTCTGCCCAACTTATATGTTCTCCAAATTTAGGTAGGTTTCCAGTTAAATAAGGAGTGCAAGTGCAACCAATTTCAACACCCATTTTTTTAAACGCCTCTATTATTCTTAACTGTTTTTTAGCAAATTCTTCACTTATGCTTAATTCTTTCCATATATCTAAATCCATTCCAGCCGGGTTTAATGTAGAATGAACCTTAACTTTAACATTTTCTTTAGAAAAATCTTCTAAAAATTCCAATCCAATGTCTCCTATTGTCTTATATGAAACCCCAGAAATTTGAGCAGATTTTATTGGAATTAATCTTTCAGCC
The DNA here is from genome assembly GCA_027023665.1 of Methanocaldococcaceae archaeon. Taxonomy (GTDB): domain Archaea; phylum AGJL01; class Methanococci; order Methanococcales; family Methanocaldococcaceae; genus Methanocaldococcus. The sequence continues at coordinate 2,431 of JALVUY010000210.1, read as the reverse complement.
CCATATATGTCTCCTAACGAAACAAGTAAATTCATACATTTTCTTAAAATTTCTCCATATTCTCCATCTAAAATTTTTTCCTCTTCTTTGGTAAGATACATTTATTCCACCAAAATCTTTTTTAGGTTAAAATAACCAAACTTTAGAATTAAAATAAAAATAATTTAACCAAAAAATAAAATAATAAATTACTCTTTTAGTTTACTTTTTTCAAACAATCTTTTATTATCTATTTCTAAATATTCCTTTAAAATATCTTTACTTTTTACAGCATCTCTTATATTTTTATTTTCAATGGTAATAATACCATCATACTTAATTTCTTTTAATTTTTCCAATACTTCAATAAAGTTAATATTTCCTTCTCCAAGCTTTAAATGTTCATCATCATATCCATTATTGTCGTGTATATGAACGTGAATTATACCAATTCCAATGTTTTGAAGTTTTTCAACGAATTCTGAAGGATTTCCAACAGTATTTGCATGCCCTATATCAAAAGTTATTCCTAAATTTTTTGAATCAATGTCCTTAACAATTTCTAATAAAGACTCAGGAGTAGTTCCTAAGAGCCCTTTATAATTTGGCATATTTTCCAAGCCAATTTTTATTCCATAATCTTCTGCTATTTCTACGATTTCTGAGAGAGTTGAAAAGTTGTTATCTAAGATGTCATTTACATAGTTACTCCAAAGTTCTGGAATGTATCCAGGATGAACTACAACAACTTCAGAATCTAATTCAAAAGCCCCCTCTATAGCATCTCTTATACACTCAACAGTTAATCTTCTAACTCTTTCATTCATAGAAGCAGGATTTAAGTCAGCAAAAGGAGCATGGACTACAATATCAACTTCATATTTGTTTTTTAACTCCATAAGATACTTTATGTTTTTGGGGGATAAATAATGAGTTCCTTCGCAAACAATTTCCCAAGCATCAAAGTTGTGCTCAGCAATCTTTTCCAATGAGGATGTTAAACTCTCTGGTAAAAAAACTAATGATGAAACTCCAAATCTCATATTTAATCACCAAACTATTTTTTATAGCATTCCAAAAACTTCAAAGTATTTTTTCTGCCTAACCACCATAACTGGAATATTATTTTCTATTAATTTCTCTTTAAGTTCTTTATCATTTGTAGCCACGATAACATTTTTATTTTGTAGGGCATACTTTAAAATAGCTTCGTCTGCATAATTTTCAGAGTTAGTATTAACTATTTTATAATTTTTTATTTTATTAAGAGCCAATTTAATAGATAATTTTTCTTTACCTTTTAAATTTGGATTATTTAATAACTTTTCTAACTCTCTCTTTACTGGAGATAATATAACAATTTCAAATTTTGAGTTTATAGCCCTTTCTATTTCATAGTCAAAGTTAATCTTATGTTTAAAAACATAGATTAGAAAGTTTGTGTCTGGAACTATTTTGTATATATCAAATCACCCTCTTTTATTTTTTGTTTATTTTTATTATTGAGATATATTAACTTTTGATACCCCTCCTTCTTTTGTGACATTTATTATAGTGTCAGCAATGTCTTCAAGTTCTCTATGGTGAGTTATAATTATCATCTGAGGAATATTTTTAACTTTTCTAAATATTTCTGCTAACTTTGCCCTTCTATTCTCATCTAAATATACCGTTGGCTCATCTAATATAATACAGTCAATTCTATTTCCAATTAAGGCATTTGCAATTGCCAACCTTAAAGATAGAGCAATTGCTATCTGCTCTCCACCACTTAAATTATCTATATTTAATACTCCATTAGGAGAATGAACCTTAATATCAAAATCCTCTGTTAATTCTACAAAGCTATATGGTAAATCAAACTCGTTGAATGCCTCATTTAAATATTTTTGAATTAGAGGAATGTATTTTTTTCTAAGGTATTTTTGAAATCCATTTTTTCCAAATACTTCTCTAACCTTTTTTAAATAGTCGATAAATTTACTTAATTTTTCCTTTTCCAATTCTAAATTATGTAGTTCATCTAATTTTTTATTTATCTCTGTAATTTCATTTTTTAAGTGTTCTATATGATATTTCAATTTTTCCAACTCTTTCTCAACTTCGTTAAATTCTCTTAATTTATTTTCATACATTTCCTTAACTTTGTTATATTCCTCTTCAGAGTAATTCATTTCTTCAATTCTTTGAGTTATATAGTTTATTCTTTCCTCAATATCTTTAATTCTTTCCTCAATTTTTAAAATCTCATTATTTAAATATGTTTCAATATCTTCAACATTATATCTTCTCTTTATATTATTCAATGTAGTTTCTGCTGAACTATAGATTTTATAAATATCTTCAAGTTCATTTATTCTTTTTTCATTTTCCTCTAATTTTTCTTTTAAAGATAAATATTCTTCATAGAATTCATATTGTGAAGATAATATATTTTGAATTTCTTTTAATT
>JALVUY010000209.1:4101-6861 GCA_027023665.1 Methanocaldococcaceae archaeon | reverse complement strand
TTATTTAGTTTATATAATTTTAATTTGAAGTAAGTTTTAAATATAACTATTGGTTATTTTTTTATAAAGCAAATTTATGGATTTTTTATTTTATTTTTATTTTATTTATTTTGCAATGTTTTTGAAATTTAACTTATAAAAAGGTGAAACTATGACTAATAAAGTTAATAATGATGAAATAGAAAAATTAGAAAATATTTCAAAGAGAGTTAGGTATAAAATCGTTAAAATGGTTGGATTAGCAAAGTCAGGTCATCCAGGAGGGAGTTTATCTGCAGCTGATATAATTGTGGCATTGTATTTCAAAATAATGAATTACGATCCAAAAAATCCTTATAAAAAAGATAGAGATAGATTTGTTTTAAGTAAGGGGCATGCAGCTCCAGCATTGTATGCAGTATTCTCTGAATTAGGACTTATTGAAGAAGAAGATCTTTGGAAATTAAGAAGATTGGAAGGAAAATTACAAGGACATCCTTCAATGGATACACCAGGAATTGAGATATGTACTGGTTCATTAGGGCAAGGGTTTTCAGCAAGTGTAGGGATGGCTTTAGGATGTAGATTAGACAAATTAAACAACTATATTTATGTACTATTAGGAGATGGAGAATGTCAAGAAGGCATTGTATGGGAAGCGGCAATGGCGGCATCTCACTACAAATTAGATAATTTAATAGCTTTTGTAGATAGAAATATGTTACAAATAGATGGGAATACTGAAGATGTTATGAGTTTAGGGGATTTAAAAGCTAAATTTGAGGCATTTGGATGGGATGTTTTTGAAATAGATGGGCATAATTTTGAAGAAATTATAAATACTGTTGAAATGGCTAAAAGTTTAAAAAATGGGAAACCAAAAATGATTATAGCCTACACAGTTAAGGGTAAAGGAGTTTCATTTATGGAACATAATGTTGGATTCCATGGAAAAGCTCCAAATGAAGAGCAGTTAAAACAAGCATTAGAAGAGTTGAAATATGAAAAATAATGAGTTAGGTAATTTTTATTTTTTAATTATTTTATTAGTTACTGTTTATTAATTGCTTTTGGTGGTTTAAATGATTAAAATTGGAGCCTCAATATTATCTGCAGATTTTGGGCATTTAAAGGAAGAGATTAAAAAAGCTGAAGAAGCTGGAGTTGATTTCTTTCATGTTGATATGATGGATGGGCATTTTGTTCCAAATATAAGTATGGGAATTGGAATTGCAAAGCATGTTAAAAAATTAACAAACCTCCCTATTGATGTTCATTTAATGGTTGAGAATGTTGATTTATTTATTAATGAATTTGAAGAAATGGATTATATAACCTTCCATATAGAAGCGGTAAGATTTCCATTTAGAATTATAAATAAGATTAAAAGCATTGGAGCTAAGCCAATAGTAGCTTTAAATCCAGCAACACCTTTGGATAGAATAGAGTATATTTTAGATGAAGTTTATGGAGTTTTAGTTATGACAGTAGAGCCTGGATTTTCAGGACAGAAGTTTATTCCAGTGATGACAAAAAAGATTAGAAAATTGAAGAGCATGATTGTTGAAAATGGTTATGATACAAAAATCTTTGTTGATGGAGGTATAAATGTCGAAACTGCTCCATTGGCAGTTAAAGCAGGAGCAGATGTTTTGGTTGCAGCTTCAGCAATATTTGGAAGAGATGATGTTAAAACAGCAGTTAAAAACTTAAGAGAAGCAGCTTTAAAAGCTTTAAATATAGAAAATCAGAATTTTTTAACTAAAAGCTTTGATACTCATGAAGAAACACAGTAAAAACAAAATAAAATTAATTATTAGGTGAAAAATTATGGTTAAGTTGAGTGGAGTTTATAAAGGGATGAGAAAAGGTTATGGAGAGACATTGATAGAGCTAGGGAAAAAATATGAAAATGTTGTTGTTTTAGATGCTGACTTATCTGGCTCTACACAGACGGCGATGTTTGCTAAGGAATTCCCAGACAGATTTTTTAATGCAGGAGTTGCTGAACAAAATATGATAGGTATGGCAGCAGGATTAGCAACAACTGGTAAAATTGTCTTTGCTTCATCTTTTGCCATGTTTGCCAGTGGAAGAGCATGGGAGATTATAAGAAACTTAGTAGCATATCCTAAGTTAAATGTTAAAATCGTAGCAACACATGCAGGAATAACTGTTGGAGAGGATGGGGCATCTCACCAAATGTGCGAAGATATTGCTATAATGAGGGTTATTCCAAACATGGTAGTTATTGCTCCAACTGATTACTATCACACAAAAAATGTGATTAGAACCATAGCAGAGTATAATGGCCCTGTTTATGTTAGAATGCCAAGAAGAGATACGGAGATAATTTACGAAAGTGAGGAAGAGGCAACATTTGAGATAGGAAAAGGAAAAGTTTTAAATGATGGTGATGATTTAACTATAATAGCAACAGGAGAAGAAGTACCAGAAGCCTTAAGGGCGGCAGAGATTTTAAAAGAAAATGGAATCTCTGCTGAAGTTATAGAGATGGCTACAATAAAACCAATAGATGAAAAGATTATAGAAAAATCAAAAGATTTTATTGTTACAGTTGAAGATCACAGTATTATTGGAGGTTTAGGAGGGGCTGTATCTGAGGTTATTGCATCAAAAGGTCTAAACAAAAAACTTTTAAGAATAGGAATAAATGATGTATTTGGAAAAAGTGGGAAGGCAGAGGAGTTATTAAAATACTATGGCTTAGATGGAGAGAGCATAGCAAAAAAAATAATTGATATATATAAACAATAAAGT
>JALVUY010000209.1:0-4091 GCA_027023665.1 Methanocaldococcaceae archaeon | reverse complement strand
GGTTATTGTCTATAACTTAAAAAATTAAATTATCAAAAATTAAAATAAAAATTTTTAGAGTGATAGTATGAAAAAAGGAACTGATTTATTAAAAAAAGGATTCGCTAAAATGGTTAAACATGGAGTAGTTATGGATGTAACTAATGTAGAGCAGGCACAAATTGCTGAAGAGGCAGGGGCTGTAGCAGTTATGGCTTTGGAGAAAGTTCCTGCAGATATTAGGGCATCTGGTGGAGTAGCAAGAATGTCAGATCCTGCATTAATTGAGGAGATTATGGATGCTGTTTCAATTCCAGTCATGGCTAAGTGTAGAATTGGACATACAAAAGAGGCAGAAGTTTTAGAGGCTATTGGAGTAGATATGATAGATGAAAGTGAAGTTTTAACACAGGCAGATCCATTTTTCCATATTTATAAAAAAAGATTTAAAGTTCCATTTGTTTGTGGAGCAAGAAATTTAGGAGAGGCTGTTAGAAGAATTTGGGAAGGAGCGGCAATGATAAGAACAAAAGGAGAGGCAGGAACTGGAAATATAGTTGAGGCAGTTAGACACATGAGATTAATGAATGAGGCTATATCTCAACTACAAAGAATGAGCGATGAAGAAATATATGGAGTTGCTAAAGTTTACGCTCAAAGATATGCTGAATTAGCTAAGACAGTTAGAGAGAGTATGGGATTAAATCCAACAGTTTTAGAAAATGAGGTAGTTTATGAAGGATTTACATTATCAGAAATTATCGATGGATTGTATAAAGTTTTATTAGAAGTTAAGAAATTAAATAGATTGCCAGTAGTTAATTTCGCCGCTGGTGGAGTTGCTACACCAGCAGATGCGGCATTAATGATGCAACTCGGTTCTGATGGAGTTTTCGTAGGTTCAGGAATATTCAAGTCAGAGAATCCATTGGAAAGGGCAAAGGCAATTGTTGAAGCAACATACAATTACGATAAACCTGAAATTATTGCAGAAGTTAGTAAAAACTTAGGAGAACCTATGAAAGGAATAGACATAACTCAAATAAGCGAAGCTGAAAAAATGCAGTATAGAGGAGACTAAATAATTCTGAATGATTAATTTATTTTTTATTTCAAAATTTTTATTTCAAATTTAACAATAAATTTAGCAATTATTATCTAAATTAAAATTATTTTTTGTTTTATTTTTTATATTGTTTTTAGAATTTTAAGTAAGTTTTTAAAAAAGTATTATATTGAGATGAGATTATGAAAATTACAAGAATGCACGGTGCTGGAGGAAAGGCAATGCAAGATTTAATAAAAAATGTTATTTTAAAAAATTTAGAGCTAACCTCTGTTAATGGTGGAATTGGTTTAGAAAGTTTAGATGACTCCTCAACAATACCAATTGGCGATAAAGAAATTGTTTTTACTGTAGATGGACATACAGTTAAACCAATATTTTTTCCTGGAGGAGATATTGGAAGATTAGCAGTTAGTGGAACAGTAAATGACTTAGCAGTTATGGGGGCTAAGCCATTGGCATTATCTTTATCTTTAATAATTCCGGAGGGTTTTAAAATAAATGATTTAGAAAAGATTATTAAATCCATAAATGAAACTTCCAAAGAGGCAGAAGTGGCAATAATAACTGGAGACACTAAAGTTTCTGATGGTGTTGATGATATTATTATTTCAACTGCTGGGATAGGAATAGTTGATAGAGGTAAAGCTATAAGAGACTGTAATGTTAAGGAGGGAGATGCAATAATTGTATCAGGCAATATAGGGGAGCATGGATTATCTATTTTATTGTCAAGGGGAGGTTTTGATTTTGATGTTAATATAAAATCAGATGTAGCTCCAATAAATAAATTAATTGAAAAAGTTTTAGATGAAGGCATAGAAGTTCATGCTATGAAAGATCCTACAAGAGGAGGATTGGCAGATGCATTAAATGAAATGGCTGAAAAGAGCAATATAGGTATAACAATATTTGAGGACAAAATCCCTATAAGTGATGAGGTTCAATCAATTTGTGATATTTTAGGTTTAGATCCATTAACTATAGCAAACGAAGGAAAAGTAGTAATGGCTGTTAAAAAAGAAGATGCTGAAAGATGTTTGGAAATTTTAAGAGAACATCCATTAGGAAAAAATGCAGAAATTATAGGATATGCTACAAAAGAGCATAAAGGAGTAATAATGGAAACAATTGTTGGAAAAAGAGTTGTTGATACACCAATTGGAGATCCAATACCAAGAGTCTGTTAATTTGAAAATAAAAATTTAAAAATAAAAAATTTATTTAAGAGTTAGGAGTTTATTCTATACCTAATTTCTTTAAAACAGGATCTACAGGAATAGCATGAACACTAACTGCTAATTCTTCAGGTTTCATTCCAAATGCTAAACCTAACAACTGACTTAAGTGCAAAACAGGAAGTTTGTATTCCTCACCAAACTTTTCTTTAATTTCTACCTGTCCTCTATCAAACTGTAAATGACAGAATGGACAGACATTGACAGTACAGTCAGCATTTGCATCTAACATGTTTCTTATTTTTTCTCTTGTCATATCCAATGCTGTTTGTAAAAATCTTGCTCTAACTCCTCCTCCTGCCCCACAACACATTAAGTAATCTCTATACATAACTGGCTTTGCCCCAGTTGCTGAAACTATTTCCTCTAACAATTTTGGTCTTTCTGGGCTGTCAAGATGCTTAACATCACTTGGCTTTAAAAAGTGACATCCATAGTGTATTGCAACATTTAAGTTATTTAATGGTCTCACAACTTTTTCTTTTATTTTTTCAGTTCCTATCTCCCTATATATTAATTCTGCAAAGTGATAAACTTTAACAGTTCCTTTATACTGCTTACCAATTTTATCCAATTTCTCATTAACAAAATCTAATGCTTCTTTATTCTCATGTAATATATGTGCCGCTTCAAATAAAGAACCATAACATCCGTTACATACTGTTACTATATCTAATCCCATCTCCTCTGCAATGCACAAGTTTCTTGCGGCTAATGTAAGCCATGTCTTTAAATCGAAAGATCCAAAGACCCCCGGAGCAGGACAGCAAGATGCTCCTGGCATGTATTCCAACTCTACTTCTAACTCTCCCATAACTTTTTTTGTAGCCAATTCAATTCCTGGATATCTATGTGGCATTATACAACCTAAGAAAAATGCATATTTCATTATTATCACCATAATTATTTATTATTCGTTGATTTTATTCTTTTAAGTCCATTTTTTCCCAGTCAAATCCTATTAACTCATCGAATTTTAATTCCTTAATTAATGTTCTAACTTCTTCTAAATCTTTTTCTGAAAATTGAGCAGTAGGTGATTTTGGAGGTAATCCTAATTTTCCTCTTAATTCAACAACTTGCTTATTTGCTGGAACTGCATGGCCAAATCTTAAAACATAAGATGCAGTTTTTCTATGAGCCAATGCCATATTTCCTTTCTTGGCGGCAATGTTTCTCAATGTTTTTATAATCTCAGTAATTTTAACATCTCTTGGACATCTCTCATAGCAAGTGTAGCATGTTGTGCAATACCAAATATCATCTGTATCTAATACATCATCTAAACCTAACATAACCTTTCTTAAGACTTTTCTTGTTCTATAAGCAGTCCTTCTACCACTTGGACAACTTCCTGTGCAAGTTCCACACTGGTAGCATGCTTTAATTGATTTTAAAATATCCTCACCTAATACTAATTTTCCTGCTTCTACAACTTCATTTACGAAATTTTTATTAACCTTGTTCATATTTATTACAGCCATCACTATCACCTCACATTATAACTAACTATTGAAACATTATATATATATAGAAACTTTGAGTATTAGTATTTGACATCTGTAAAATAGTAATTATTAAAATATTCATAATCATAAAATAAAACCACTAATTAGATCTAATGAAAATACACAATTTAAAGGGGATTACATGAGAATTACAATTTACTGTCCAGAAGTTTATACTTATGGTTCTATGATTGTTGGAAGGATTTTAAAAGATAAAGGGCATAAAGTTTATTTGATTAGAAAAATGGATAATACTCTATTTTTAAAGTCAAATGTAATTATATTTAGTTTATATTCTAC
>JALVUY010000208.1 GCA_027023665.1 Methanocaldococcaceae archaeon | reverse complement strand
GTCCTAAAATTAATTTTTTTACTAATAATGTAATAATTACAGAAAAGATTATCCCAAGAAATGTTAATATATAAATATTTCCAAAAAAGTTTGAGATAATAACAATACATAAAAATAAAATTACTGAAATCAAAAACAATATATATTCTAATTTCAGACCACCCATAAACCCCACCCATTTGTTTCATTTACATTACTTAATATTAGTTTTATATTTATTTAGTTTTTATTATATGCGGTTATATATTTTAGTAATATGGGTTATTAAATAAAAAAATAAAATCCTAAAATTTAATCTCATTCAAACATAAGACATCGAATGTATTATAGATTCCTTCCTTTTTATTACTAATAAATCTTATAGCCAGTATAACTCCATTAACAAAAGCCTGCCTACTACTTGCTCTATGTATAATTTCAATTCTCTCTCCATCTCCAGCAAATATAACTGTATGGTCTCCAACAACATCGCCTCCCCTCAATGCGTGAATTCCAATCTCCTCCTTCTTTCTTTCACCAGTTAATCCTTTTCTTCCAAAAACAAAAATACTGTCAGTTCCTCTATTTTCTTTTATAATTTCAGCCGCTCTTAAGGCAGTTCCCGAAGGAGCGTCTTTTTTGTATCTATGATGCATTTCAATTATTTCTATATCATAATCTCCAAGTTTTTTTGCCAAAAATTCTAAGGTTTTGAAGAATATATTTACACCAATTGCAAAGTTTTGTGAAATAACTGCCGCTACTTTATTCTCTTTTATTGCTTTTTCTATTTCCATTTTTTGTTCATCTGTGAATCCTGTAGTTCCTATAACTAAATTAACTCCATTTTTAGCGGCTATTTTAACATTTTCTACACATGCATCTGCTATGGTAAAATCAACTAAAACATCTGGCTTTGTATATTTTAAAACTTCATCTAATTCATCAGATGTTGATAATGGAACATTTATTTTTCCTATGCCAATTAACTCACCTACATCTTCTCCCTTTTTTGGATGATTTGGAATTTCAAATGCCGCAACTACTTTCATATCTTCTTGTTGAGTTATTGTTTTAATTATATTACTTCCCATTCTACCCAATGCTCCAGTAACAGCCACTTTAATCATTTTTATCACCTAATTTTCTATTAAACACCTTTTATGTTCTACAATATTAAAATCGATTTTATAATATTTATAAATTTCAGATGCAAGATTTTCAGCAAATTTCTTTGCCTCTTCCCTACTCTTAAAACCTAAAACCCAAAGATTCCAAGGAGTTTCCCAACTTGATGATAATTTACAACTTTCTGTTATAGGATTTTTACCATTAAATTTATGAATTATTATTTTTTTATTTTTCCAGTCAATATATAAAGCATAATTTATTCCATCTATTTTAATGTTTTCAATGAAATTTCCATAAGTTTTATTTTTAAGATTCCTCTCTAAATATATTTTTATAAATCTGCTTA
>JALVUY010000207.1 GCA_027023665.1 Methanocaldococcaceae archaeon | reverse complement strand
TTTAAGGATAATGTATATTTACAAATATTATTTGCCTGTTCTTTTTCCACTTCTTGGGATAGTTACATTGTATTTTATAGGCTTAAGGATTATTTTTGATATTTTTCTTTTAGTTGTTGTTATGATCATTGGTAGAAAAAAATATAAGAATATAGAAATTAATGATTTTAATCTAAATAATAATATCAATATTAGATTTTCAAAGGATGTTTTAAAAAATGGTATTATAAAAGGTTTGAGACTATCTATTAATTTTTCCACAAAATTTACAATAATATTTTTAATTGTGGTATTAATGATATCTTTTGGTTTATTGGAGAAAATAACTATTATATTAACGCCTATATTTAAAAATCTTGGACTAGACTCTCTTGGTATATCCTATGTGACAACTTCTATTATATCACCAAGAATAGCTTACGGTATTGCAAAGATTATGTTAGGATATAATTACTCAATTTATACTATTTTAGGCTGTATGTTTCTTGGAAATGGATTGTTTGTGTTAACTTATGAATGGTGGACAAGAATTTTACCATATTATACAGGATTGTATCCAAAGGATGTAGCCTTAAAGCTTCTTATTATTCAAGCGTTTCTGCCCTCAATATATTGTGTATTATTAGGTATATTTTTACTTAAATTAACGATTATTTAATTAATACATAAATATAGATTATTATATCAATTTTTAATACTAATTTATATTTTTATGTTACTTTTAGTAACATTTAGAAAGATAAATCATAAATTATATATAATTTTTTTAGAATATTATTAACACAGAACTATACCATAGCCATGTTATTAGGGAGGTTGAGAGCAATGGTTAAAAAAATATTATTAGTCCTACTAATGATTCTATTAACACCAATAGTTTTTGGAAGTGATGTAGGAGACATAAATGGAGACGGAGAAGTAAATATAGCAGATGTTGTATATTTGTTTAAACATTTAAATGAAGTTCCTGTAGATGTTGGAGATTTAAATTGTGATAACTCAGTAGATATTGCAGATGTAGTATATCTATTTAATCATATTCAAAAATGGAGTCAACCTGTAGTATTTGCTACAAACTTTAATATAGAATACTATAATTCTAATGGATTCCCAGTAAGTTACAATGATAACTGGTCATATGCGATTTTAACTACAAAATATGGAGATACTATTTATAATAAATACTGTATTGTAAAAGAAGGAGAGAAGCCTCCAAGTAATTTACCTCCAGATGTAAAAGTTATATATGCTCCTGTAAAAAAAGTAGCAACATTAAGTGCTATTCAATTAGCAATGCTTGAAGCGTTAGATGATGATAAGGTAAGAGAGTCTATAAGGGGTGTATCTACATATACATATACTGAAATAAAAGATCATGGAATCTTCCCAGATTTAAAACCATATGTTGATAGTGGGAATATCGTCCCAATAGGTGGCTGGTGGTCTATTAATAAAGATGTTTTATTAAATATAAGCCCTGATATTGTATTTATTCCCTGGACACATTCATATTTAGTCCAAGATATTAATACAGTAAAAGATTTAGGATTTAATTATCTCGTAACATTAGAATCTGAAGAACCTTCATTCCTTGCTAAAGCTGAATGGGCAAAAGTATATGCTACGTTATATAATTTATGCAGTAAAGGAAACGATTTCTTCCAAAAAGTTTGGAAAAAGAGAAATGATCTTATGAGAAAAACATGTGATGTTAACTATTTCCCAAAGGTAGGTATACTTTATTGGTCACCATATTCAGGACCTTGGATACCATGTGCTCAAAACTGTTATGCAAAATTAGTTTCAGACTTTAGAGGAGATTATGCATTTAAAGATATTCCTGGAACTTCATATGCAAATCTTGATGAAGAAACTACCCTAGAACACTTGCAAGGATGTGACGTGCTTATATATATGAACTGGAATCCAAACGAGCCAATAAATACACTTGAAGATTTAAAAAAAGATGTACCACAATTAGATCCAATAATAGACCATGCAAAGAGAGTGTATGTATCTAAATATGACTATGCATATGATGGACATGTACATATGGATTTATTAATGGAAGACTTCGCAAGAATGATTCATCCAGAATGCTTTGATGGTGGAGATAGCGAGTTACACTACTTCATAAAACTAAAATAAAACAATAATATAAAAATAAAAAATTAAATTTTTTATTTTTTTAATGGAATTTTGGCTGTAATGAACATCTTATTGGTAGAGGCAAAGGTCTATATGGATATTTTCCAGTTTCTTTTTTAATTCTTTCAATTAATTCATCTAAGGTCATTTTTTCTTTATATGGCTTTTTTAGTGTTGATTTTTCTCTAATTGTAACTGTTAATATATTTTTCTCCATTTCTTCATCTCCAATAACTACTACATAAGGTATCCATTCTTTTCCAGCATTTCTAATTTTTTTACTTACACTGTCTTCTCTATCATCAAGATCTGCTCTAATATTACTTTCTCTTAACTTTTCAACTATTTTTAATGCATATTCATAATGCCTATCTGCAACTGGAATTACTCTAACCTGTATTGGAGATAACCAAACTGGTAACATAGGAGGTTTTCCTTTTTCTGCATCTATTGCTGCTTTTTCAAGCAAACCACACAATACTCTTTCAATTGATCCTGTTGGAGAGCAGTGCAATATTATTGGATAAATTTCTCCGTCATTAGTATGCACTTTTATATTAAACCTTTTAGCACTTTCAACATCTATTTGCACAGTTGGATTTTCTATAGGTCTTCCTAAACTGTCAATAACTGCAATATCTACTTTACCTACCCAATAGTGTTTTCTTTTTGGTAAAATCTCTAAAATTATATCTTTTCCATACTTCTCTTTATACTCTTTTGCCAACTTAAAGAACCATTCTTTATTTTCTTCAAAAAAGTCCTTTGTGAATCTAAAAATTACTGAATAACTTAAATTCAAATCATCCCCAGTTTTTAAACATTCCCAGAACTGTCTTTCAAATTCTTCCATTGCTTGTTTTAAATCTAAGCAAACAGTGTGCATATCTGGCATAGTAAAGCATCTCAATCTCTTTAACCCTACTAACTCTCCTCTTTGCTCATATCTAAAGCTGTATGTCGATAATTCATATAATTTTAATGGTAAATATTTAGATAACAAATACATGTCTTTTTTCATCATAAACTGCCCAAAACATGCCGCAAATCTTAACATTAACTCCCTATTTCCTTGTCTAAACCTATACTGTCTTTCACCAAACTTATCAGCATGCTCTCTAATAGCAGAATTTCCTAAGTCATACATAATTGGTGTTTCAACAGGCATAGCGCCTAAGTTAATAACCATGTTATAAACATAGTCAGCCAATAAATCTCTAATTAACTTACCTTTTGGATACCATCTAAAATGCCCTGGATCTGATGCCTCTTCATAATCACAAATATCTTTTTCTCTTATAAACTTCACATGTGGTGGCTCATCTCTTTCCTTATGCTCTTTTATTCCTAATTCGTGTTTTGCTAAAGCTAGTAATTCTTCATCTTCAATTATATTAACATTTTCTTCATTTAACTCAATTATTTCATTAGTTTCAGGCTTTAGTAAGTAAAACTTAGATTCCAAACCTTCCTCTTTTTTCTCTTCTTTAGCTACAATTTTTCTTGACAGCTCACTTAATGGATGACCTTTACAACTAATTTTAAATGATTTATACCATCCAAATGGTGCTCTTAATACATTATATCCTTTTTCTTTTAAGATGTTTTCAATATCTTTTAAAACTTTTACAGCAGTTTCTGGTGAAGATAAGTCGCTTGATAAATGAGCGTAAGGATATACAACAATATTATTAACTTTTAATTGATTAGCAATTTTTTCGATTTCTTCAATAGCACTTAAAACAACTCCCTCTGGATTATTCTCATCCTCTCTTTCAACAGCAATAAAACAACATAAACACTCGTCTAACTTACCTTTTAAGTTTTCAGTATCTTCTGCAATCTTTGTTTTCTGTTTTGCTTCAAATTCTAAATAGTCAGAGTGTATTAACAACATTCTCATGCTATCCCTCTCAAATTTTAGATAGAATTAAATGTAGGTTAGGAAATAAATTATAAAAAATATCATTAAATATTTTTGCATATATTGTAAATTGTTAATATTCAAAAATTTTATAATAAATAGTCATTTATTTGTATTGGAAATCTTTATATTTATTTCTGAATAATGATTTTGTCATTAATTATATCTTTGTTATTTTTAAAATTTTAGAGAATGGTGATATTGATGATAATCTATAGAGAAGAAAATGAGATTATAAAAAAATCTCTTGAAAATCTTAATATTCCTGAAAGAGTTTATATTTTTGATACAACTCTTAGAGATGGGGAACAAACTCCTGGAGTTTCTCTAACTCCTGAAGAAAAAATAGACATTGCTGTAAAACTTGATGATTTAGGAGTAGATGTTATTGAGGCTGGTTTTCCTATATCTTCAATAGGAGAGCAAGAGGCTATTAAAAAAATCTGTTCATTAAACTTAAATGCTGAAATTTGTGGATTGGCAAGAGCTGTTAAAAAGGACATTGATGTAGCCATTGACTGTGGAGTAGATAGAATTCATACTTTTATAGCCACTTCTCCACTCCACAGAAAGTATAAGTTGAAAAAATCAAAAGAGGAAATTATTGACATTGCTGTTAATGCTATTGAATATATAAAAGATCATGGAATTAAAGTGGAATTTTCAGCAGAAGATGCCACAAGAACAGAGCTTGATTATTTAATAGAGGTTTATAAAAAGGCTGTTGAAGCTGGAGCAGATATAATAAATGTTCCTGACACCGTTGGAGTTATGATACCAAGGGCAATGTATTATTTAATAAGTGAGTTAAAAAAAGAGATTAAAGTTCCAATTTCAGTTCATTGTCACAATGACTTTGGATTGGCTGTTGCGAATTCGTTAGCCGCAGTTGAGGCTGGGGCTGAGCAGGTTCATTGCACAATAAACGGTTTGGGAGAGAGGGGAGGTAATGCCGCTTTAGAAGAGGTTGTTATGAGTTTAGTTTCAATTTATGGAGTTAAAACAAAGATTAAAACAGAGAAATTGTATTCAATATCTCAACTAGTTTCTAAATACACTGAAATTAAAGTTCAACCAAACAAGGCTATTGTTGGAGAGAATGCCTTTGCTCATGAGAGCGGAATACACGCTCATGGAGTTTTGGCTCATGCATTAACTTATGAACCTATACCTCCTGAATTAGTAGGACAAAGAAGAAAGATAATTTTAGGAAAACACACAGGAACTCATGCAATTGAGGCAAAATTAAAAGAACTTGGAATAGAGGTTGGGAAAGATATAAATAAAGAGCAATTTGAGGAGATTGTTAAAAGAATTAAATCACTTGGAGATAAAGGAAAAAGAGTTACTGATAGAGATGTTGAGGCAATAGTTGAGGATGTTGTTGGTAAATTATCTAAAAAAGATAGAGTTGTTGAGTTAGAGCAAATAGCAGTAATGACAGGAAATAAAGTTATTCCTACTGCCTCAGTAGCATTAAAAATTGAAGAGAATATAAAAAAGAGTTCTGCTATTGGAGTAGGTCCAGTAGATGCCGCAGTTAAAGCGATACAAAAGGCAATTGGAGAGAAGATTAAACTTAAAGAATATCACATAAATGCTATAACTGGAGGAACTGATGCTTTGGCAGAGGTTATCGTAACATTAGAGGGCTATGGTAGAGAGATTACAACAAAAGCGGCAAGTGAAGATATAGTTAGGGCTTCAGTAGAAGCAGTTATAGATGGTATTAACAAAATCTTAGCAAGGGAGAAAAAATAGAAATACACAATAAAAATCAAAAATTATTTTTAGTTTTTATTTTTATTATATTAATACATTTGTAAATTCAAATTATTTAATAGATTTACCTATAATAAAATGTTGGAGGGTCCCTTGCGGGTTCCCCTCCAACACTATATGACATTCTTAATGCAGGATGTAGGATACCCCCAAAGATGGTTAGCGTTGCACGCCCACCGTTCTGCCTATTTAAGATAGGCTTCCAGTCTCCCATTGTCATCGACTGGCAATCGGGGGGAACGGAAACTCCCCACATCTTCAAGGAGTTCGGTGGTCTCCATTCGGGCTTAATTTTCCCCACATATCGGAGACCACCACATCTATAATTAATATAGTATATTACGAGTATTTAAAATTTTCGCCTTATGACTTTATCAAACTTTATTACATCATCTCTTTAACTTTTTTAATTAACATTTTTAGGATTTCTCTGTCTGGTAAAACGCCTTCTGGAGGATCAATAACCTTTCTTAATTTAATTGGAACACCATCCATTCTATATGCTGTTCCTTCAACTTCAACTCCAGCAATTGCTGGGGGGATTATAATATTCGCTAATTGAGTTGTTGGAGTTTCATGAGGTTCTATACATACTAATGGTATTTTTGCCATGTGTTTTACAGCTTTTTGTGGGAAGTGAGCCCCTGGGTCTGAAGCAATATTTAACATCATGTCAGTTTCTCCTCTTTGTAACAAGTCATTAGCTGTAGTTTCTCCTGGGTTGTATCTTGGATAACCTCTTGAGAAATCTACACCGAATGGATATCCAGTAACCCATGTTAATACTTGGTTAAATCCATTGACATTGTAGTGCCCTCTCATAGGCATTAATCCGAATTTTGTATATGCGTTTAAGTCAATAATCAATTGGATAGCGTTATCAATGTTTCTGTGCTTACCTCTTGTCATTGTTACTCCCATTGCGAAGAATAATTGTCCAAACTGAGCATTTTTACAAACTTCAACTGCCTCATAAATTAAATCTGAAGGAATTCCAGCGACTTTATCTGTCTGTAATTCAAATCCTTTTAATACTGCCCTCATTGCACTTA
>JALVUY010000206.1 GCA_027023665.1 Methanocaldococcaceae archaeon | reverse complement strand
ATAGTTTTTTTCCATGGGAAAAATATATAGACAAATTTATAATGGTCAGTCAGTTCATCTTAAAAAAGCATCTTGAATACAAGCCTCACATAAAGAATAAGGTTGTTCAGATATATAATTTCGTAGATTTAGAAAATTTTACTCCTTATTATTTTCATAATGGATATTATCTTTACTTTGGACGTCTTTCCAGAGAAAAAGGTATATTGACCTTGCTTAAAGCATGGAAGGATTTTCCAAAGTTAAAATTAAAGATTGTTGGAACTGGTGAAATGGAACCTAAAATTAAAGCTTTTATTCAAAGGAATAAAATGTTAAACGTCAAAATTCTTGGTTTCAAAAATGGAGAGGAGTTAAAAGAGATCATTAAAAAGTCTATGTTTGTTATAATACCATCAGAATGGTATGAGAATAACCCATTGTCTGCAATAGAGTCTTTATCTTTAGGCAAACCAATTATTGGAAGTAATATTGGAGGAATTCCTGAACTTATAAAAGATGGTTTTAATGGCTTTCTTTTTAAGAGTGGAGATGTTGAAAATCTTAAAAATTCTATAAAGAGAGCAGAAAGTATTGCTAAAAATAAATATTTTTTTCTTTCTAAAAATGCCCGAAAGTTTGCTGAAGAAAATTTCTCTAAGGAAAGATATTATACTGAACTAATAAAACTTTATTCATCTTTAGTTAAACAAAAGGAGAAATAGTGATGATAGCTCAGCTTAGTCCAGAATATATAAAGACACGTCCTTTTAAGGTATACAATCGACTTGTTAGTTATCTTCTTTTTGAAGGTAGACCTCTTACAACAAGAGGAAGATGGATAAATCCTTTTGTTTTTACTCTTTTTTCTTTAGAAAATAAATTACTATCTCTTAAAAAGGTAAAAAAACCTATTTACATCAGTGGAACAGGTAGGAGCGGAACAACTATTTTAGGAGTTATTCTATCCATGCATAAAGATGTTGGTTTCCTAAACGAACCTAAGGCTTTATGGCATAAAATTTATCCGTATGAGGATTTGATAGGTAACTATACACGAGGTAAAGCTTTTTATAGACTTAATGAAAAGGAAGTTAATGAAGATATTAAAAGAACAGCCTATAGACTTTACGGCTGGTATCTAACTCTATCTTTTTCAAAAAGAATAGTTGACAAATATCCTGAGCTGATTTTCAGAATACCTTTTGTAAAAGCTATTTTTCCAGATGCAAAGTTTTTGTTCTTGGTTAGAAATGGGAAAGATGCCTGCTACTCAATAAAAGGATGGTCTGAAAGGCTTGGAAAAGTAGAAAACGGAGAAATTCATGATTGGTGGGGGATAAACGACAGGAAATGGAACTTGCTGGTTGAACAAGTCGTAAAATTTGATGAAGATTTAGGTGATTATGTTGAAGAAATAAGAAATTTTAAAGATCATCTAAATAGAGCAGCAGTAGAATGGATTCTTTCTATGAAAGAAGGTTTA
>JALVUY010000205.1 GCA_027023665.1 Methanocaldococcaceae archaeon | reverse complement strand
TTGTTTCTGTAATGTTATTTAATAAAATTGATAAAAGTAAACTATCTATTCCCCCAGAATATGCAACGATAACTTTTTTGCCTTTAAATAATTCTTTTAACTTATTTTTTAATAAATTTAATTTCTCCAAAAAATCACCTTATAATATTCTCCAATTCTTTACATTAATTATTCATAGGAGATCACTTTAATTAATATAACCTTCATAGGAATGTTTAAATATATATAATGCTTAATTTTAACTACAACTAATATAGAGATTTACAAAAATAAAACTAAAGTGGGGAAATTATGATAGAAAAAATTAAAGAAATAGAAAATGTTACTAAGGCAATTAAAGAGAAAATTCTTAATCATAATGGGTATATTAGAGTTATAACCCATCATGACCCTGATGGGCTAAGTAGTGGAGGAATTTTAGCTAAGATGTTGATGAGATCTAATAAATTATTTCATTTAACTGTTGTAGAACATTTGTCAGATAATGTTATTCAAAAATTAGCAAAAGAAAATGAAGTAAATCAACCGCTATTTATATTTGCAGATATGGGTAGTGGGCAGATAGATGGCATTATAGAGAATAACTTTAATGCAATAATCTTAGATCATCACCCTCCAATAATTAAAGAAAGTTTTGTAAATGAAAATATCATTCAACTAAATCCACATATTTTTGGAGTTGATGGTTCTAAGGAATTAACTGCAAGTGGAGTTTGCTATTTAGTAGCAAGAGAATTTGGATATTATGATTTAAGTAGTTTGGCAATAGTAGGAATTATTGGAGATATGCAGTATCGTCCATTGTTAGGATTAAACAAGTTTATAGTAAATGAGGCAAGAGAGCATAGATATGTTAAGATTGTGAGTGACTTAATTTATAATATTTATGATGTCGAGATACATAAATCTATAGCATACTGCACTAAACCTTATATTCCAGAGTTAGCCTCTGAAGTAAAAGCATTTAAATTCTTAAAGGATATCGGCATAGATCCAAATAAAAAAAGATTTGACGATTCTGATAGAAAAAAGTTCCTCTCTGCAATAATATTTAAGTATCCAAAAATTGAAAATTTAATAATTGACAGATATTTAATAAACCATAAAGTTAATGACGCCATGCTATTGTCTGAAATGTTAAATGCCATAGGTAGAAGTGGTTTATTTGGTGTGGGAATTGGAATTTGCTTAGAAGATGATGAATGTATAAAAAAAGGATATGAAATTCTTTGGGAATATAAAAAGAACTTAGTTAACGAGTTAAAAAATGTTAAACTAAAGAAATTAAATAATATTTACTATTTTGAAGGTAAAAAAGGGATGATTGGGATTATTGCATCAATATTAGTTGAAGATAAGCCAGTAATAGGTTATCATATTGAGGGAGATCTAGCTAAATTTTCTGCAAGAGGGAATGGGGAATTAGTTGAGAGGGGTTTAGATTTAAGCGTAGCTATGGCTACAGCCAAAGAGTTTGGAGGCACTGGTGGAGGACATAATGTTGCCTCTGGAGCCGTAGTTCCAAAAGATAAAGTTAAAGATTTCTTAAATAAAGTAGATGAAATTATAGGAGAGCAATTAAAAAAATAAATCATTAAATTTTGGAACTAATATAATCATATAATCACATATTATTAATCTAATAAATTGATATAAATTGTTCTTTAGTTTAATAAAGGATTTTTATACCTTTATATACTCTTTTAAGAAATCGTTATACCCTATTTAAATAAATCTCTGAAAAAATTCCGTTATCTTTATTAATGATGATAGTGAAATACTACATACTGTTCTTGATTATCATTAATAGATTGGTAAATTAAGTTATATTAATAGTTTATACCCAAATTTTTTAGGTGGTTGTATGATAAGTATTAAAGACATTAATGAAAAAGTTACAAACATGACAGTAATAAAAAGAAACAAAAAAAAGGAAAAATTTAACATAAATAAATTGGCAAAATCCTTAATAAACAGTGGGGTAAATTATGGTGATTTAGATAGAGTTTTGGCTGAGGTTTGCTCTAAAATTTACAATGGAATCACTACTGATGAGATAAAAGATATTGTTTATAATGTTTTAAAAAAGATTGATAAAGATGTAGCTGATAACTATAAAAAAGGAATTATTTTAAAAGTTAGAACATCAGAAAAAGAATTTGAGCTATTCAATAAAGAGAAGATAGTTAAAGCTTTAATTAGAGAAGCAGGTGCAGATAAAGAAACTGCAGAAAAAATAGCCGATGAAGTTGAAAGAGAATTAAAAAAGCTAAATGTTAAATACTTAACTGCTCCAATGATTAGAGAAATTGTTAATTACAAATTAATAGAGTATGGATATGAAGATTTAAGACATAAGCATACAAGATTAGGACTACCTGTATATGATATCACTAAACTAATTAAGCAAGGTAGTAGAGAAAACGCCAACTTAATGTATAACCCAGAATCTATTCACAAGTGGGTTGCTGACGAAACTATGAAACAGTATGCACTGTTGGCAATATTTCCAAAGCATATTGCCGACGCTCACATAAAGGGGGATATTCATTTACACGATTTAGAATATGCCGCTACAAGACCTGTTTGCCTACAACACGATTTAAGACCATTTTTTATGTATGGATTAAAAGTAGATGGAACTGGATTACATACAAGTGTCTCAAGGCCTGCAAAGCATCCAGAAGTCGCTATACAGCATGCGGCAAAGGTAATGATGGCAGCACAAACTAATATGAGTGGTGGTCAAAGTATAGATGAATTTAATGTATGGTTAGCCCCCTATGTTAGAGGATTAAGTTATGAAAAGATAAAACAATTAATGCAGATGTTTATCTATGAATTAAACCAAATGTATGTCGCCAGAGGAGGACAATCTCTTGCAGAAGATGAATTGATTTTCATAAAAGAAGGGGATAAATTAAAGGTTTGTAAGATAGGTAAAATAACTGATGAATTTATGGAGAAATACAAAGATAAAGTAATAATAAGTGGAGATACAGAAATCCTCTATTTAGATGGAATTGCTGACATCTATACAATATCTGTTAATACAAAAACTGGAAAGGCAGAATTTAAGAAGATTTATGCTCTATCAAGACACAAACCAAGAGGGAAACTATATAAAGTTATTGGTAAAGATGGAACATCAATAACTGTGACTGAAGACCATTCTCTATTTAACTATGATGAAAATGGAAACTTAATCTGTGTTAAGCCATTGGAAATGAGGCATATTATTAGAAACTTTGATAATCCATATACTATAGAGTATAAATTAGGAGATTATATTGAAACCAATTATGATAGGCAAATTGATATTCCAGAGAAATTAAAAATAACAAAAGAATTCTGTCAGTTCTTAGGTTTATTTGTTGCTGAAGGAAGTTACATTAAAAATTGCATTTCAATAGATACAAAAGATGATGAAATAACCAAATTTATTGAAAAATTTGTAAAAGAGAATATAAATGAAAATATTACAGTTAAAAGATATAATGATTCAATAAGGTTTGTAAATAAAGGATTTTGTGAGTTTTTAAAGAAACATATAAATGGAAGATCTATAAACAAAAACATTCCAGAGTTTATATTAAAAGGAGATAAAGAGATGAAATTGGCATTCTTAGGGGGATTGATAAGTGGAGATGGATATGTTAGCAAAGATGGAAGAATAAAGATATATACAACCTCTGAGCAACTATTGGGGCAGTTGCATTTATTGTTATCTGACTTGGGAATGTTATATACAATAAGTAAAATAAAGAAGGAAGGAAAAATAATTGAGATCAAAGGAAACAAAACACAAAGAAATCACAAACTGTATGTAATTGAAATATCTAAAAATTGCACAGAAATTTTAAAACCATATATAATTCCAAAATATAAGAAGGATAGAATAAAATCATCTAACTACGACCAATTACCTTATGATTATAGTATAATAAAAGAATATCTAAGAAAAATAACAGACAAAAAGCCATACAACGATTATACATGGAAATCAAATAATAGAAGATTAAAATTAAACACTCTAAAAAGAATTGAAGAATTAAATCCTCATTTAAAAGATGAAATAAATAAATTCAAGCTAAATATCCCATTTGAAATAAAAGAAATTAAAGAGATTGACTATAATGGGTATGTATATGATTTGAGTGTTGAGGATCATGAGAACTTCATAACCTTTACAGGTATATTATGCCACAATACTATATTTAGTTCTATAAATCTCGAATTAGAAATTCCTGACTTCTTAAAAGATAAACCTGCTGTAATTGCAGGAACTACAAAAGGAACTTATGAAGAGTATGAAGAAGAGGCAAAGATGATTTTAGAAGCATTAGTTGATGTAATGATGGAAGGAGACGCTATGGGAAAACCATTCTTATTCCCAAACTTTATAATTAAGTTAAGAGAAAACGCTTTCAAAGACGAGAATAGTGAATTAATGTATAAAATTCATCAATTATCCTCTAAATTTGGAATTCCTTACTTCATAAATATGCTCCCAGATTGGCAGGAAATTAATACTAATGCTATGGGTTGTAGAACAAGATTATCGGCAAATTGGACAGGCGATGCTGAAATTGACACATTAAGAACAGGAAACATGCAATGGTATTCTTTAAATTTACCAAGAATTGCTTATGAAGCCAAAGGTGATGACGACAAATTATTTGAAATCCTGTATGAAAGATTGGAAATATTAAAAGAGGCTTTACTAATAAAACATGAAATTACTAAGGAAAGGCTATATATTGACAAATTAATGCCATTCTTGACTCAAGAGTTTGATGGAGAACCATACTATAGATATGAAAATACGACAAAAACCTTTGGATTCGTAGGATTAAATGAAATGCTTAAATATCATATTGGGGAAGAATTACATGAATCTAAGGAAGCTGTTAAGTTTGGAGAAAAAGTTATTAGATACATTAAGGGATATGCAGATAAATTGAAAAAAGAAACTGGATTAAGATGGACTGTTACTCAAACTCCTGCTGAGTCTACAGCTGGAAGGTTTGCAAGATTAGATTATAAATATTACAAAGAAGAAACTGTAAGTGTAGTTAGAGGAGATTTAAATGATCCAGAAACTTTGTATTATACAAACTCCTCACATGTTAGAGTTGATGCACCAGTAACATTAGGAGAGAAAGTAAAAATTGAGGAGAAATTCCATCCTTTGTGTAATGGAGGACATATTATGCATATATGGAACATAGAGAGTGCCGCAGATCCTGATGTATTGATGAGTATAACAAAAAAGATAGCTAAAACAGATATTGGTTTTTGGACATATACTAAGAATTTAAGTGTCTGTAATAGATGTGGAGTTTCTGTGGGAGGATTAATAGATAAATGTATGAACTGTGGTTCTGAGGATATAGCCAAGTTTAGTAGAATAACAGGATATTTACAAAATATTTCAAACTGGAATAGAGCAAAACAGAAAGAATTAGAAGATAGAAGGATGGTAAAGATATTTGAAGATACAAAATAAATTTTACAACTATTTTATTTTGTAATATTGATTGAAACCTCTTTACAATTTTCTATTTTTGTCTGTTTTATGTATATATTGTAACATTTACCGTATTTTGGTTTACTTTTACAATTTTTGCTATAATAATTTTTAAATTTGTGATTGTTGTATTTCCATTTAAGTTTATATGAACATCACAATTTGCTGTAATATTATAGTTAATATCTCCACTACGATTGAAATATAAAATGTTATTATTTACACTCCAAGTCCCTGGAGGGCATTTTATATAAACAATTCTTGTAGTTCCTACATCTCCAGATGCTACCAACTCAATATTTTGCTTCATTTTAGATACTGCCGCATGAGCCAAACTCATTGACGAAATTTCAACAGTTTTTTTTAATCCAAAAATTCCTGGGTGTACTGTTGCTATTAGAATAACAACTATCATTCCTAAAAATAATAATGAAAATTCTAATGATATTTGTCCTCTCATTATAAACACCCAAAATTTTAAAAACAGAATAAATAGTAAAGATTTAAATAAAATCTGGAAGTTCTATAGTCTTATCATTATCTTTCCATTCCATTGTATAATAGAATTTAATTTTTCCAGAACTATCACTTACAGTAAAAGCCATTGCTGGGAAATATCTATTCTCTATATTTAAATTACTATCCAGTAAGAAGTCATCATTAGTTAAAGTAGGATCAAAGTCACTATCATAATTTTTAAGTTCTTTATTTACATAAGAATTCTTTATATTTATAAAGTTATTATACCAATCATAATAATTAATCCATACATCATTATAATTCACTATCTGAATATCTTTATAGTTTTTAAATGCTAAGGGCAACGGTAATATGAGAGAAGCTCCAGATCCCATTACGCTCCCATTTTCATTCACTGTAGGCTCATTATATATTTCTAAGTAACCATAAACATAAAGTTTAAAATTATCTAATCTGATATGCTCTTCTGAAGCTTTTGGAAACATGTCTCTAATACTTATAACTTTGTAAGTATTAACCACTGCAGGTCCTAGTACTCTAAAATTATATTCCGTAGGGGCATTTATGTCTATTGACATATTACAATCATAGACTGCAAGTTTTATTTTTGTTGTAGTGTATGGTGGTAGCCAAAATCCTAATTTTTTATTGAATGTAGTTAAATATTTAGGTTTTAATATATGAAAGGTAATACTATTTGGAGTATCAATCGTTGCTTGTATTATTCCACTTGATGGTATTGGTAAAGAATTAGAACTTTCAATTTCTATATTATTATTATCAGGAATAGCAACAAACACACTGTACGGATTTAAATTGGTAATTTCTCCAACAATATAATAGGATAAGTGCATTTCTCCAAATTTCCCAACAGGAACTGTAGTTGTTATATTAGTAGTTGTATTTGTTGTTTCATTTTGAGCATATATTAATTG
>JALVUY010000204.1 GCA_027023665.1 Methanocaldococcaceae archaeon | reverse complement strand
AAAAACCTATCTTTATCCCTTTTAGAAAAGGTCGTGCCATGTCTAAGCACTACTTTTACATCCATATTTCCCTTATATTTTGCCTCAATTGCTTCCCTATCCCCACCTTTTGTGGAAAGAAGGACCTTGGGGGTATTTTCTCTTAAATAATTGATGAGTTGAGATACTATATTCTTTTTGTTCCCTTTAAGTCGAACAATACGAATATGTCTATTTAACATTTGTTTAAAAGGGATATCTCCACTTCTTACCAATAAATCTACTTTTTTATTGGCTTCACTGAGCCCCCTGCACAAATTAATAGTCATTCTCTCTGCACCACCACTACCAAATGAGGGCATAAATACAGCAATGTCAACTTTCATGATTAACCATTCCAATAAAGAGGTAGTCCAAAAGAGGTTAGATATGCATCTGTACTTTGCTCAATGGTATATGGCCTTGCTGCCTGTTTTAAGAATTCTGGGTCCTTTGGATTTTTTAATGTTTCAATAATTGCCTCAGCCATTTTTTCTGGGTCTTTTACAGGCACGAGTTTTCCATATTTTCCATTTTCTAAAATTTCTGCAGGGCCACTTGGACAGTCTGTAGATACCACTGGGGTTCCTACTGCTAATGCCTCTATTAAAACAAACCCAAGCCCTTCCCACAAAGAACTAAAGACAAACACCTTTGAATGGGCCATATAAGGATATGGGTCTTTCACAAAACCAGGAAAATCTACCTTATGGTTGAGGCTAAGGTCATTGACCAAAGACTTGAGTAAATCCCTTTGTTTACCCTTACCCAATATAACAAGCCTTGTATCCATATGTTCAGTTACTATTTTAAATGCCTTAATCAATGTAGAAAAATCCTTTCTCATTCCTAACTCTCCAACCCCTAGTATCACAGGGGGAGAGCCTGGTTTGAACCAAGGGTGAGAAGGACGAGGTAGCCTTTTTGTTAAAAGGGAAGCGTCAATTACTGGGGAGGGCAAAACTTCTATTAGTTCTTCAGAAAGTCCTGTGTAATCTACCATATCCCTTGCAACTCCCTGTGAGGTGACCACTACTTTATCAGCATATTTATACAAGTTACCTATAGATTTTCTCTGCACCCATCTCTCCACTATACCCCTACTTTTCAAATTTATTGAAACCGTTGTCCCAATACTAACAACCAATCTTGTAGGGGCCCTTGTGATTAATTTTGCACAAATAGCACATCTATTTACCCTATCCTTATCTGTTAAAAATACATAAGGATGATATTTTTTAAGGTATCTCAATAAATATGGAAAGCTTGAATAGACATGAGAGGTGGGTAATTTTATTATATTAACCCCATCTGGTATAGAATCTAGATATGGACCATGATTCTTAACTTTAATGAGATCCACCTCATATCCCCTAGATGCTATGGAGGGGATTAAGTTCTTCATGGCCCTATCCACGCCACTGTGTCCTGATGTAGCCAGGAAAAAAGCTATTTTTGTCTTTTCCTTCACCC
>JALVUY010000203.1 GCA_027023665.1 Methanocaldococcaceae archaeon | reverse complement strand
CTCCCTTAGGGGGTTAAGAGCCTTGGGGAACCTATTGAGTTGCTGATTAGTCCACAGCGGGAGTGCAGAGTCTAAGCTGTCTGCTCCCGCTCTTATTGCCTCTCTAATCTTTTTTATGCTCCCTGCCCTTGCGTAGTGGAATTTTCTACCGTATTTGTGAGCCAGGGAGCCCCACAGGGGAGCTGTTTTCTTGAATTTGTCTGTTCCACCCAGGAAAATACCAACTATGTCCGGGTAGGCCTTTAAGATGAGCTCTATATCCTCTGTGTAGTTCTCCATTCCGTCCTGGACGGCCAGATACCAGGGAAAACGGATCCATTTGAGCTTTAGTTCAAATGCTGTAATTGAGAGCTCCAGGGAACGCAGGCCACCTCCAACAATGTCAGGCAAAATGGCCATGTAAGGAGGGTGATACCTTTCCGCCATTCTCAATGCTTTAGATAGAGCCTCCCAGTAGCGATGTATATCAAACTCTTTCCCGGCCAGATAATCGCCAAAAGCTCCGTTGTCAAAACCCCAAGGCTCGTTAGGGTATGGCCTGAATGTCTTTTTAATGAACATTCGGCCGATTCCGTAGCGGCGGAGCTCCGCCGCTATCCGGGAACTCCTTGTGTCCCCTGTAAGGGCTACCACTCTAACCTTACTCTACCCTGGTTTTCTTAGAGGGTGAGAACCTCAAAACTTTTATGTTTTTAGGAGGGAGCTCCCTGTTACCGCCTTCTCTAGAGGGAGTTCTTTTTACTAATCGCTCTTTTAGATAGAACCTGCCGAAGCCTCTGAAACTAACAGCGTAGCCTTCATGAACTGCGTTAACAATCTCGTCGCAAATTGCGTTCATTAGAGCTACAAGCTCGTCAAGTCTTTGATTGAATCCCCGTTCCTGCAACCGTTTAGCAATGTCCTTTTTAGTTAGAGTTACCATTAGAACCCTCCTTTTTCTTTCGTTTCCCCTTTTGCTCCCTCAACTGCTTAACATTCTGCCTAAGCTCCTCAATTGTCTGAGGGCTTATCAAGTCCTCTAAGCTCGTCTGGAGGAGCTCAGGGGAAAACTTTGTTTTATGTTTAAGGCAGTAGTAAATTGTTCTCAGATACTTAACAGAGAACTTATGAAATGCTCTTTTATCAATTCCGCCTGTTTTGATGTAATAGTAGCGATAATAATCAGCAGCCGGGTTCTTAATATCTTCTCTCTTAAAGAGTTGACAAAGCATATACATTTCACGCCTAACTAATCTATTTGAATTGACCTTTTTCTTATACTTAACAGAAGTCCCGCTCTGGTTATCCTGAACTGTAAACCCCATAAACTTTATAAATGTTTTCCAGTTGGGGAAACGTCTTATATCAATGTAACTTGCTTTTAATGTTAGAGCTCTGTTTTTCCCTATACCAGGGAAGCTTGTTAGGATTTCTAAATCTTCTTTAATAGTTGGCTTTTCTGAAAGTAGCTCTACTCTCTCTTCAAGCTGTTGCTTTTGGGACAATAGAAGTT
>JALVUY010000202.1 GCA_027023665.1 Methanocaldococcaceae archaeon | reverse complement strand
GCCCTACTTAGGCTTTGCTGAAAAAGTTAAACACCACATAAATTATTTACTACCTCATTTTTTCATAATCCAACAGTTTGATATTGCAAAATGTATTTTTGAAATTTTAGGGTAGTATCCCATTTTGTGTGTATAGGAGTTTCTATTTTCATACAAATATAAGAATTTATTTTTGTCTTTTGATATTTTGCAAGAACGGAATGAAGGCGAAGGCGTGCCGAAGCCGTAATGGAGTTCTTGCAAAATATCAAAATTTATTATTTTTTCTATTCTTCCCATTGGAATGACTTATCATAATTTAACATTGCAATCTTTTTACTATACGCTTTTTTATTCATAGCTACAAAACCAAGTAATAATATGGTAGCTTCCGGATTTGGTAAGGCCCCTCTCATCCGTGTTGTTCGTTTATAATCCCTATTAAGCCTCTCTATCCAATTTGTTGTATATATCATACTTCGTATCCTATAATCATATTTTACGTAGGTGAAATAATACATATATCGTTCATCTTTCATCTTTTTTAATACCGGATATTTTTTGCTATGCTTATTTATAAATTCCACCCATCTTTGCCAAGCTT
This sequence comes from Methanocaldococcaceae archaeon, assembly GCA_027023665.1. Classification (GTDB taxonomy): domain Archaea; phylum AGJL01; class Methanococci; order Methanococcales; family Methanocaldococcaceae; genus Methanocaldococcus. Next base: position 916 of record JALVUY010000202.1, on the reverse strand, counting down.
TTTCTATACTATCTGTTGGGTCATTTACTAAAATAACGTCTTTTAACTCCTCTATAATTGCTGCTTTATCATTTGGTTTTATGTAGCTCAATAGGTTCTTTTTCAAATGAAATACACAAAATTGATGTGAAATATCTGAAAAAACACTTGCCATACTTTCTTCTATACCTATAAGGGCATCACTTACTACTAGATCTATTCGTTCTACTCCTCTTGCTTTTAGTGATTGTGCTACTTCCTTCCAGGCTGTTGAACTCTCTGTTGGAAAATTTACTATTGACAGAACTTCTCTTGTCCTGTCTGGCAAAACTCCTAGTATGGTAAAATACGCTTCCTTACTAACGCTTTCTCCTCGGCGGGTAGATATGTATGTGGCATCTATATATACAATTGGATAATATGACTCCAATGGGCGCTCTAACCATTGTTTTACATCTTCTCTTGCATAATCAAATAAGCGGCTTATTTGACTTGTTGAGTATTGCTTACCATAAAGTTCTTCAAATATATCTCCAACCTGTTCCGTTGTTAAACCACTACCATACAATTTAAATGTCAATTCTCTAATCTCCTCTTCCTGGTCCTTTAAAATTGCCAATATCAATGGATAAAATTGATGATTTCTACTCCTTGGTACTCTTAATTCTAATTGTTTTTGCATACCAAATGCTTTTCGTATTCTGTATCCATTACTTACATCACCTTTTGATGTGTTGTGAATTTCTCGCTCTGCTCGCATTAATGCTTCCATGGCTAATTTTAATACTTTATTATAACCATCTTTTTCTTTTGCTACTTTTTCTAAAATTTTTGTAACTTGTTCCTGTGTAAAGTTGAGTGTTTCCATAGTTTATTTTTTTATTTATAAATTTTACAAATTTAATGAAACATCGCTTTACACACTTTTTGGGATAGT
>JALVUY010000201.1 GCA_027023665.1 Methanocaldococcaceae archaeon | reverse complement strand
TTACTAAACTATCTATAAAAATCATAAAACCAAATAATAATAAGAAATCCATACTTTCCCTCATTTTAACAAATAACTTAATATATTAACAATAGATTATTTTAAGATATAATTTTTACTGTGGTGAATAAGATGAATATTAAAGTAAAAGAAATTTTTGAAAATGTTTATGAGATTGATTTGGGAGATGGTGTAAAAAGAATTGGAACAAAATCAATTGTTAAAGGAAAAAAAGTTTATGATGAAAAAATTGTAAAAGTTGATGATGAAGAGTATAGAATTTGGAATCCTCATAAGAGTAAGTTAGGTGCAGCAATAATTAAAGGCTTAAAAGTCATGCCTATTAAGAGAGACTCAAAGGTTTTATACTTAGGAGCCTCTGCTGGAACAACCCCTTCTCATGTCTCTGACATTGCAGATAGAGGAATAATTTACGCTGTTGAGTATGCTCCAAGAATTATGAGAGAATTTTTAGATTCATGTAAAGAGAGATCCAACTTAATTCCAATTTTAGGAGATGCGAATAAGCCACAAGAGTATTCAAATACCGTTGAGAAAGTTGATGTCATCTATGAGGATGTTGCTCAACCAAACCAAGCAGAGATTTTAATAAAAAACGCCAAATGGTTTTTAAAGAAGGGAGGATACGGAATGATAGCAATAAAAGCAAGGAGTATAGATGTTACAAAAGATCCTAAAGAGATTTTTAAAGAACAAAAAGAAATTTTAGAAAGTAATGGATTTAAAATAGTCGATGAAGTAGATATAGAGCCATTTGAAAAAGATCACATTATGTTTGTAGGTAAGTGGTTAGGATAATACTTATTTTACTATTGTTTTAATAAATAGACTTTAATAGACTTTGTATTTTTAATATATTTTTAATTAAAAATATTTTTCCAGTTTTATTTAATTAAAGACATGTATGGTGAAAGTATGAGAGTTTTTGAAGTTATGAGAGAGACAAAGGAGACAAATGTATATTTGAAAATAAACATTGATGGTGTTGGAAAATACAAAATAGACACCGGAATTCCCTTTTTTGATCATCTACTCTCAGCATTTGCTAAGCATGGATGCTTTGATTTAATTGTTAAGGCAAGAGGAGATTTAGATGTAGATGACCATCACACAGTTGAAGATGTAGGAATTTGCTTAGGTTTGGCTTTAAATCAAATTGAAAAGAAAAATATTTTCAGATTTGGATGGGCGATAATTCCTATGGATGATGCAAGGGCGATGGTTTCTATTGATTTAAGTGGTAGAAGTTACTGCGTGGCAAACTACAAACCTGAAAGAGAAAAAATTGGAGATCTATCATTAGAGAATATAAATCACTTCTTTGAGTCAGTTGCAAGTTATGGAATGCTAAATATACACTATGAAGTTATTGGAAAAAATGAGCATCACAAAGTTGAAGCATTATTTAAGGCTTTTGGTGTCGCCTTAGATTTAGCTACGAAGTTTGATGAGAGAAAAGGGATAATAAGTACTAAAGG
>JALVUY010000200.1 GCA_027023665.1 Methanocaldococcaceae archaeon | reverse complement strand
AGTTGAGTTAAAAAAGGGAATTTACAGAGGAGGAGTTATAGAGTATTTAAATGGAAATTGTAAGAGGATAAAAGTTGAAAATAATGATATATACAGTTTAGTAGTTGATTGTGTAAAAGATGGAGGTTGTTGTTTAATATTTTGTAATACGAAAAAAGGGGCGGTTAATGAAGCAAAAAAATTAAATTTAAAGAAATTTTTAACAGATGAAGAAAAGATGAAACTAAAGGAAATATCTGAAGAAATTTTATCAATATTAGAGCCACCAACTGAAATGTGTAAAACCTTGGCTGAATGCATTTTAAATGGGGTTGCATTTCATCACGCTGGTTTAACCTATCAACATAGGAAAATTGTTGAAACTGCTTTTAGAGAGAGGTTAATTAAGGTTATATGTGCGACTCCAACACTTAGCGCTGGAATAAATGTACCCTGTAGAAGGGTAATAGTCAAAGATTTGATAAGATATACAAATAGAGGTTTAAGATATATTCCAATTATGGAAGTTCAGCAGTGTATAGGTAGGGCTGGAAGACCAGGATTAGATCCTTATGGTGAGGGAATAATAATAGCAAAAGGTGATAGAGATTATTTAAGGGCGTATCAAATATTAACACAAAAACCTGAGCCTATATATTCAAAACTGTCAAATCAGGCTGTTTTAAGAACTCAACTCTTAGGACTTATAGCTACTGGATATATTAAGGATGAGTATGATTTAGAATCGTTTATAAAAAATACATTTTACGCTTATCAATATGGAAATCTAAGAGAGGTTGCCAAAAATATTTACGAAGTGATTAATTTCTTAGAAGAAAATGAGTTTATTGTTGATTTTGTTCCGACAGAATTAGGAAAAAGAATTTCTGAACTTTATATAGATCCATTATCTGCCAAATATATTATAGATGGATTAAAAGAGATGGAAAAAGAGGAAGATTTATATTATTTATACTTAGTTTCAAAAACCTTAGAGATGATGCCAAATTTAAGAGTTTATAGATCTGAAGAGTTAGATTTAATTAGTGAAATGGAATATTTGGGTATAAAAAACTTTGATATAGAAGATTTAGAGGCGTTTAAAACTGCAAAAATGCTTTATGATTGGATTAATGAAACTCCAGAAGAGAAAATTTTGAAGAAGTATAAGATTGAGCCAGGAATTTTAAGATACAAGGTAGAAAATGCTGTTTGGATTATGCACGCTTTAAAGGAAATAGCTAAGATACTAAATAAAAATACTGATATTCCTGAAAAGTTAGAGATAAGATTAGAATATGGAGCTAAAGAGGATATTATTGAGTTGTTAAGTGTAAAGTATATTGGAAGAGTTAGAGCAAGAAAATTATACAACGCTGGAATTAAATCTATTGATGATATAATAAATAATCCTTCAAAAGTCGCTCAAATTATTGGTGAAAAAATAACTAAAAAGATTTTAGATGAGTTGGAAATCCAATATGGACAGCAAAAATTATTATAAGAATGTAGGAACAAAATTTATATATTGGATTTTTGTAATATACTACTA
>JALVUY010000199.1 GCA_027023665.1 Methanocaldococcaceae archaeon | reverse complement strand
TTTCTTCATAGTAATCTTTTTATTTGTAAAGTATGGAAGTGCTTCATAAATACTTCCAACCTCTATAACCTTAATACCCAATTTTTGTCCAAATTTAACAGCGTCTATTTTCATATTATTTTCAGTAACATATCTTTGCCCTTTTGGGATTAACATAATTGTACAGTTTGCCTTTTTAGCGGCTTCTATTTTTTCTAATATTCCTCCAACTGGGCCAATACTTCCATCTGGGTTTATAGTCCCAGTCATCATAACATTGTGGTTAATGCTCCAATTCATTAATGCACAGATAATTCCAATAGTCATTGTTGCTCCGGCAGAAGGTCCTCCAACTACTGGAACATCACTTCTTACAGTAATATAGACATTATATTTATTCATATCCTTTCCAGTAATCTCTCCAGCAACTTTTGCCGCAATTCTTGCTGAACCTTGCATATCTAACTGTGTTAATGGCAAAGTATCCATAAAAACATGTCCATTTCCTTTAGTAACATTTATTTGTATACTTATAGGGACCCCTTCTGGACCCCTATCAGTTAAAGAAACTGCTGGAGCCTTTATAATTATAGCAAGGGATGAATTTAAAAATATAAATAAGAATATCAATGTTAGTAGTTTTTTCATAATTTCACCTAAGTCCAATTATTTTAAAATTATTTTTAAAGACACTATTGAGTTATGTTATAATTAAAATATATTATTTTTCCTACATTACTACCTTAGTTCAAAAACGAAAAATATATATATGTCTTATACCCAAATACTGTTTGCTTTCTTAGTGCGGGGGTGGCCCAGCCTGGTACGGCGCGGGACTGCTAATCCCGTTGGGCATCGCCCAGCCCGGGTTCAAATCCCGGCCCCCGCGTCATACTTTTTCTCTTTTATTCATTTTTATTTATTTAAGACCTATAGATTTTACCGTTCTTTTATGTAAAATCTCAATGTATTATTGAAAGAACTAAATTTTGATATAGTAGATATTATATAGTTATAAGATTTTAAATCTAAGTATATCCAAATATTTTTATAAATTAAATTATGTAAAATTAAGCAAAATGTGAAACTATGAAATTTAGAAAATTAAAAAAAAGAGAAATTGATTTGATAAAAGAGGAGTTATGTAGATATACTGAAAAAAGTTACGCTAATAATTTCAAATATGAAAATTTAGTTGTTTTAGAGGGGAATTGGTTAACTGTTTGCTACACCAATGAAGAAACAATAAAAAATTTAAATAAGTTTGAGGAGATATTTTCAGTAGGAAATATATTTGGTGAAATTAAAAGAAAATTTAGATTATCTTTAGAGGGCTTTACATTAATATCTCCCTATATAATAAATAACTATGCAGTTGTAAATAAAAGAGGTGAAACATTATTTTTATATGGAAGAGATATATTTAAAGAGTCAATTATAGAGGTTAAGGGCTCTGGGAGGATAGTTGTCTTTAAAGAGAATAAAGAAGTTTTAGGAATAGGATTTTTAGAAAATAATATTATTAAAAATATAAAAGATAAAGGATGGTATTTAAGGGAAG
>JALVUY010000198.1 GCA_027023665.1 Methanocaldococcaceae archaeon | reverse complement strand
CGCTATAATCAATGCAAAAAAGTATAACTTAAATCTAAAAATTGTTGAAGTTAATAAAATTATTGAAAATGTTCCAGAAAGATGTTATTTATGCAAAAAAATGTTTTTTGAAATTTTAAATAAGGAAAAAGAAGATTATAAATATGATGTTATTGTCGATGGGACTATCTACGATGATCTTTTTGAAGATAGACTAGGATTAAAAGCTAAAGAAGAATTTAATATTATTTCACCATTTGCTGATTTAAAAATTTGTAAAAAAGATATAATTGAAATAGCCAAGTATATATATATTAATTATCCTCCAAAAGAAACCTGTTTATTAACGAGATTTGAATTTAATAGAAAAATATCAATTGAAGATTTAAGAAGAATTGAAAAATTAGAAGATTTTTTAAGAACTTATACTCATGGGGCTGTTAGAGTTAGAGATTTTAAAGATTTAGCAATAATTGAAGTAGAAAAAGATTTTGATAAATTTATTGAAAATAAAAATAATATAGTTAAAAAATTTAAAGAATTTGGATTTAAAAAAGTGTGTATGAATTTAGAAGAATATAAAAGTTATTGATTAATCTTAAATCTCAATATTGCCGCTATCCCTTTAAATGCATTTAATATCATAGCCCCTTCCTCAGTTTCTGATGAGACAGTTATAAGTTTAGTTCCACTTTGCTCACATAGTTCTGAAAGATATTCAATATAGTCTTTTTTCTCTACTATACTTAACGCTCCACCACACTTAGGACATTGAGCATTTTTGAGGTCTTCTTCTAACTTAATAAGTTCGAGATTAGTGACGGTCTTTTCTTCCATATAGTCACAGTTATTACATGCAATTTTTACTTTATATTTTTCTAAATCTTCTGAAACTATTAGAGTATCGACAGCTCCCATCATCAATGCCTCTAAAACCTCTTTCTCTCCATAACAGGCAAGTCCTCCATCTTCTTTAATTAGTTCTTTTAAAAATCTTTGAACAGCCTCTCTCTCCTTCATCAATTCAACATCCTTGAGTAATGGAGCTGCCTTTTCTAAGAGTTCCCTAATTCCAAACTCTTCAGTATAACATAGATCAAAAGTATCTAAAACAATCTTTTTAAGTTCGTGATGTAAATAATCTCCTTCAACGAACTCATTTTTAGTATGTCCTGGACCTCCAACCAATATACCTTTAAGTTTTTTCTCCTGTAATAGTGGTAGAAATTGCTCATTAGCCTTTTGCCCGACTCTCTGTAAGAATTCATGAGCCGCTAAATCGATAAGCCTCTCTAATCTTCTTGCAGACTGTCCTCCAGCCTTAAACTTTCCAGGAACACCACTTGTTAATTTTTTTAAAATGTTTATATTTCTTCCTTTAACTGTCGCAATTGTTGCCTCGTTTCTATCTACTAATATAATTCCATAAACATCTTTCTCTTCTAAAAATTCCTCTAATGGCTCTAAATAAAATTCTGAATCACATCTATATATGTATGTTTTTATTGGCTCTGGAGGTTCTATAACATACGTTTCCATTTTTTCAGTTCCTGGCCCACTTCTTGGAATCATTCCTGTAAATATAACAACTCCTTTTTCAAGAGGCTCTTTTAATAATTTTAATCTCTGTAAAATGGCCTCTATTGCTGCTTGAACATTTTTCCTTGTACTTTTACTTTTAATGTTTGAAGCCTGTGACATTTCTTCTCTCAAATGCTGAGCAACATCAGATATTCTTCTACCTGCAGGAATGTATAAACTGATTAATTCAGTACCTTTACCTTTCTTAGATTTTAATTCCTTTAACATTTTTTTGAACATATATAATTGTTTTTGTTTTGAATCTTTTGAGGTCATAACTATCACCATAATTATTATTTTTACTCTTATTCTTAAATTTAATTTATTTAAAATGACTTGTATCTTTTTACTTTAAAGGTAGTATAAAGATATCCACTTTAAATTTAATGTGTTTAGTAGTGAGAATAGCAAAATATAAAATTAATGAACAAAAATTGAGAAATATGAATTAATGTTTTAAAAAAGGAATATGGTTTATATATAGTTTTGTGCAAATTAAATAAAGTTTTATAAGGAAAAAATTTGAATGTCTTCCTTTTGGAAGACATTCATTAATACCTTGATTTAATTTACACACTTTTGCACAAAACTAATAATTTTGCTAAAACTATTTATTCTTTTCCATTCTTAATGAAATTTTTAACAATATTTAGAATATTTTCAGAGATGACATATTTTGTATTATCTTTTAATACATTGTTAGCAACTTCCAAAGCTTTGTAAAGTTGAGCCTCATCTTTAAAGTAATTTCTTGCAGCTTCAGCGACTATTTGTATTGCTTTAGCCTGTCCTTCTGCCTCAATTCTTAAACTTTCAGCAATACCTTCAGCCTTCAATATTCTACTCTGCTTTTCCCCTTCTGCCTCTAATATTGCAGCTCTTTTTAGTCTTTCTGCCTTCATTTGTTGAGCCATTGCATTCTTGATATCTTCTGGAGGATCTATTTCTTTAACTTCAACTTTCTCAATTTTTACTCCCCATGGATCAGTCTCTTTATCTAATATTTCTAATAACTTGGAATTTATATACTCTCTTTTATTTAAAACTTCGTCTAATTCCATACTACCTATTATAGCCCTTAATGTAGTTTGTGCTAAATTTATTATTGCGTATTCGTAATCTTCCACTTCTAAGATGGCTCTCTCTACGTCTACTACTCTATAATAAACGACGGCATCTACTTTTACAACGGCGTTATCCTTTGTAATCATCTCTTGAGGTGGTATATCAATAACTCTGGTCCTCATATCAATTTTAACAGGCACATCTAGGAATGGAATTACAATATTGATTCCAGGTTTTAGTTTTCCAATAACCCTTCCTAATCTAAAAATTAGTCCACCCTCATACTGATTAACAATAATTATTGATTTAACAACTATAAATAATAGTATAAGCCCTAATATTAACCAAAACCAAAACTCCATAATAATCTACCTCTATGCTTTTTTAACAATTAATGAAACCCCCTCAACCCCTATAATTTCAACTTTATCCCCATTTTTTATTTTATCTTCAGACTTTGCAAGCCATTTTTGATTTTCTATTTCAACCCATCCATATCCATTTTCATCAAAATCTTCTACTGCTTTTCCAATTTTTCCTATAAATCTCTCAGCCCCAATTTTTACATCTTTTCCTACTCCATAAACAAATTTATTTAATAATATAATTGTTATAATTCCAGAAATTATTGCTGAAATAAATGCATACTGAGGAAGTATTAACAATACTACTCCATATATTGCTAAAGCAATTCCCAATGCAGGTAGATATAATCCAGGAGTTACAGTCTCTAATGCCATTACAATAAAACCTACAAGTATGAAAAAATATCCTAAGCCCTCCATAAAACATCACATATGTTAGTTATTTATTATAATATTTAAAATTTTTTGTTTAATTGTTCAGTTATATTTATATAGACCTTATATTAAAAATTATGAAAACCTTCTAACTAAAGTTGATGAATACTAAAACTGTAAGTTTCGATTTTCTCTAAAAATTTTTCAGATAAAGAGGTGAAATATATGGTAGAAAAAGGAAAATTAGTTAAGGTTAGTTATGATGGATATGTTGAAGGAAAACTATTTGACACAACTAATGAGGAATTGGCTAAAAAAGAGGGAATTTATAATCCTGCAGTAGTTTATGGACCTGTTGCTATTTTTGCTGGTGAAGGACAGATACTTCCAGGATTAGATGAAGTAATATTAGAAATGGATGTTGGTGAAGAGAGGGAAGTAGTTTTACCACCAGAAAAAGCCTTTGGTAAAAGAGATCCTTCAAAAATAAAGCTAGTTCCTATATCTGAATTTAAGAAAAGAGGAATTCAGCCAATCAAGGGTTTAACAGTATATATAGATAACATACCCGGAAAAATTGTTAGCGTAAATAGTGGTAGAGTTTTAGTTGACTTTAATCATGAATTAGCAGATAAAGAGGTTAAATATAGAATAAAAATTGAGGAAGTTGTAGAAAATAAAGAAGATATGGTGAAGGAAATTGTAAAGATGTATGTTCCAAGATTAACTGATGTAAATGTTACTATTGAGAATGAAACTGTTAAAATAGAATTACCAGAATTTGCTCCTTTCATTCCAAACATTGAAAGGTTTAAAATGGCTATAGCAAATGAGATATTAAAAAGATTAAAAGATGTAGATAAAGTAGCATTTATTGAAACTTTTGAAAGAAAAAAAGAAAATAAGGAAAAAACTGAATAATTAATATCTAAATATTTAGTTTAATTTAAAATAGTTACGGTAGCTTTTTTATAATTAAATTTTTATAATTAATATTATCTTTCAATTTTCATTTTTGTTTAGTTTAATTTCGTTGGTTATATTGATATAGTAATAGTGGATAGTTATGAAAGACAGATATGGTAGAGAAATAAGATCTTTTAGGATTTCAGTTACTAATAAGTGTAATTTAAAATGCTTTTACTGTCATAGAGAGGGGCATAATTCAGAAGGCAATTGTAATAGATATATAAAACCAGAAGAGTTTGGAATTATAGTAAAAACTTCAACAAAATTTGGTGTTAGGAAAGTTAAAATTTCTGGAGGAGAGCCATTAATAAGAAATGACATTTGCGAAATTATTGAAAATGTAAAGGATAAGAAAATAAAAGAAATTTCTTTAACGACTAATGGAATTCTCTTAGAAAAATATGCTGAAAAACTTAAAGATGCTGGATTAAATAGAGTTAATGTAAGTCTTGACACTTTAAATCCAAAATTATATAAAGAAATTACTAAGGTAGGGGATGTAGAAAAAGTAGTTAGTGGGATAAAAAAAGCAATAGATGTTGGATTAACCCCACTAAAAGTTAATTTTTTAGCAATGACTATAAACATTAAAGATTTACCAAATATAATGGAATTTTGTAGAGATGTAGGAGCTATTTTACAGATTATTGAATTTATTCCATTAAATGAAGAACTTAAAAAATATTACTATGACATTTCTACAATAGAAAATGAAATTAAAGAAAAAGCTGACAAGGTTATAACAAGGAAATTTATGCATAATAGGAAAAAATACATTGTAGATAATTTAGAAATAGAGTTTGTAAGACCTATGGATAATAGTGAATTTTGTATGCATTGTACAAGGATTAGATTAACCCACGATGGCTACTTAAAGCCATGCCTATTGAGAGATGACAATTTAGTTGATATTTTAACTCCTTTAAGAAATGGAGAAAATTTAGAACCATATTTTATTGAGTGCATAAATAGAAGAGAGCCCTATTTTAAATTCAATAAATTAAAAAATAAAAAATAAATAAAAGTTAAATATTTTTCTTCAACTCTAAAATACGATTAAATATTTTTTCTATTTCTTTTGTAGATTTAGAATCTAAATTAATTGGTTTTCCTAAAAACTCACCTTCAATAACATTTTCATCATAAGGAACAAATCCTAAAATCTCTAAACCAAGTTCTTTCTCAACCATATTTTTTAATAATTCTTTATCTTCATTTCTAACCTTATTGACAATAACTTTGATATTTTCTATTCCTAAATCATTAGCCAATTTTTTCATTCTTTTTGCAGTTATTAATGACTTTTTAGTTGGTTCAATAACAATTAGCATTAAATCTACATCTTCAATGGTTTTCCTTCCAAAATGTTCTATTCCAGCCTCCATATCTAATATAACTACTTCATCTCTTTTTACTATTAAATGCCTAAGTAATCTCCTCAACAAAACAGACGCAGGACATACACAACCCTCCCCTCCCTCCTCTATAGTTCCCATAACTAATATAGTGATATTTCCTATCTTATATCCAACTTTATCGATTAAATCATCCACTTTTGGATTTATCTTAAAGACACTTCCATAAGTTCCAGGCTTAGCTCCAGTTCTTTCTTCTATTATATCATGCCTTTTTGATAATGGTATAATGTTATCTTCAATTCCAAAAGATAATGCTAAAGTAGGATTAGGGTCACAATCGACTCCAATAACTTTAAAACCTTTTTTTTCAAATAATCTCATTAAAGTTGAAGCAATAAATGTTTTTCCTACTCCTCCTTTTCCAGTTATTGCTATTTTCATATAAATCCCATAAATTAAATTATTCTCTGTTATTTATGTCTATGTTATTGTTATTTACAATATTTTTATTTGAACATTTCATATTTAAATATTTGCATAAATAGAAATTTACAATTTATTCTTATAAAAAGTTACAAATATTTGCAACATTTCTATTTTGATTAATTTCATATATAATTTGTTAAATCTAAGATTTAATAAATATAACTAAAGTATAAGTTTTGAAACAATTGTTATAACCGTTTCATATCGTAAGGTATATATATTAGTTCACCTAAGTTATAATCCGTAAAGTAAAACAACTATAAAAAATTTAGGTGATAAGATATGGCAATGAGTTTAAAGAAAATTGGTGCAATTGCTATTGGAGGAGCAATGGTAGCTACTGCATTAGCAAGTGGAGTAGCTGCAGAAGTAACAGTTGTTGGTGGAAGTTTATCAGATGTAAAAGATATATTAGTTAAAGATGGTCAGCCAAACTGTTATGTTGTTGTTGGAGCTAATGCTCCATCAACAATGGATGTCGTTTCAGCAGCAGACATTGCTGCTAAAATAGGTTCATTATGTTACAAAGAAGGAACAGTTAATGAAGGTAGTGCAGAATTGAATGTTCACGTTTCAGCAGATGCAAGTAAAGTAGAATTTAATACATCTGAATATGATAACTATACCTATGTTGTAACTCCTGATGATGGAGATTATCCATTAGACAATGGAATAATATTTGGAGGAGACGAATATTATAAAGGAGGTCCAATTACTACTAAAACATTAACAACATTAATGAAAATTGATGATGTAGATCCAAAAAATATTTATTCAGTAAATGATGATGATGGTATCGAAATTGGATTCTTTGCAATGAAAAATGAATCACATGAAATTGGTATAGATTTAGTTGGTTATGCATCAATAGTAACTGATGATGGGAAATTAGATACAAGTAATACATATTTAGCTCCTGGAGTGTTGATACCATTCTTAGGACAACAATATATGTTTGTTAAAGCTGATGCTGACAATGATGACTTAATAATAGGTAAGTGTGTATATAATGGGGTTTTAGGTGAAGGAGAAACTTATGATTTAGGAAATGGATATGAAGCTAAAATAAAGGCAGTTTTAGAA
>JALVUY010000197.1 GCA_027023665.1 Methanocaldococcaceae archaeon | reverse complement strand
ATATAATGGTTGTTATTTTAATTATATTATCATTTTTATTTTCAGTTGTATTATGTTATTTCCTAATGAAAAAGATGATTAATTATAAATTTGGCTATGATTTACACAAAAGTAAAAAAGTAAAAGTCCCAGAAATGGGAGGTTTAGCCCCATTATTTTCTAATGTTTTATTTATATCATTTATAAATGCAATTTTTACTTTACCAATAATTGCCTCTGGAATAATAGGAGTGATTGATGATATAGCCAAACTCTCTCCAAAAGAAAAATTGATATTATTATTTATTTCTGGCTTAATCATTGGAACATTATTTTACAAATATTCGTATATTGATTTATTCGGAATTTTTTTAATTGCCATAGGAATTACCATATATTCAAATTTAACAAATATGCTGGCTGGATTTAATGGATTAGAAATAGGGATAGGAGTAATAGTAACAATTTCAATGAGTATAATTTTATTTTTAAACAATCATATAACTGGCTCTATACTATCTTTAATCTTTGCCTCTTCATACTTTGGACTGTTAATTTTTAATAAATATCCAGCAAAAACATTTCCTGGAGATGTAGGAACCTTACCAATAGGAGCATTTTTATCAGTTTTAGCAGTTTTATATAAGGAATATATTCCATTTTTAATTATAACCTTACCCTATATCATAGATGCCTCTTTAAAATATATTAGTGCTGGAGTTATGAGTAGAGATGAGCATAAACCAACAACTCTAAAAGAGGATGGAAAACTATATTATTTAGGAGGTTATTTATCACTACCAAGATTAATTTTAAAATATAAGCCAATGAAAGAGTATCAATTAGTTTTAATATTGTGGATTATAGGAATATTTTTTGGAATTTTGGGGATAATTACATCTTTATATATTTAAATCCATAATGAAAATAGTGATTAGTATGGAAATAGAAGATAACAAATTGAAAGATAAAGATATAGAAAACATTTTAAAAGAAGTTTTAAAAAATATAAAGCCATCTAAGGAAGAGATGGATAAACTACAAAAAATGGCTAATACAATTATTAAAGAAATATGGAATATAGCTAAAGAAAATAACTATCCAGTTTTAGATGTTTTATTAGTTGGCTCTTCAGCAAGGAATACGAATTTAAAAGACGATTATGATATTGATATTTTTATACTATTTGATAAATCAGTGTCTGAAGATGAATTGGAATCTATAGGCTTAGATATAGGAGTAAAAGTTATAGAGAAATTAAATGGTTTTTATGAAATAAACTATGCCTCTCACCCTTATGTTAAAGGTAAAGTTGATAGATATGATGTAGATATCGTCCCATGCTATAAAATAAACTTTGGAGAGAAGATAATTTCTGCTGTTGATAGAACCCCATTACATCACAAATTCTTAAAAGATAGATTAAATGAAAAATTATGCGATGAAGTTAGATTATTAAAGGCATTTTTAAAAAGTTTAGGTTTATATGGCTCTGATGTTAAGACAAAAGGATTTTCTGGTTATCTATGTGAATTATTAATTTTACACTATGGTTCATTTATAAATTTATTAAAGGATGTCCAAAATTGGAAATTAAAAAAAATTATAATCTTAGAGGATATTTTTAAACTTTATGAGAATGTTGATATAAAAAATTTAAAAAAGTTTGATGATTCCCTTGTAGTTTATGACCCAGTAGATTTAAATAGAAATGTTGCTTCACCATTAAGCAAGGAAAATTACTGTAAATTTATATTTTATTCTCAAAGATTTTTAAAAAATCCATCTATTGAGTTCTTTAAGGATTATAAAGAAAAAATAAATAAGATTTTAGAAGATAGAGAGCATGGATATAGGTTGATATTAAAGATTCCAAGAGAAGATGTTGTTGATGATATAATATATCCACAGATGGAAAAACTTCAAAAAAGTATAAATAAAATTATTGCTAAAAATGAGTTCGTAATTTTGGAAAGTAAGTGCTTTGCAGATGATAATTATTGCTATCTATATTGGGAATTTTTAGTATATAAATTACCAAAGGTTACATTGAGGGAAGGGCCAGAAATATTTAAAAAGGAGAGAGTTGAAAAGTTTTTAAAAAAGTATGAAAAAGTATTTATTAAGGATTGTAAATTATTTACATACACCGAGAGAAAGTATTGTCATATTATTGATTTGTTTAAAGATATTGTTAATGGAAATTTACAGAACATATCTATTCCAAAGTATGTAGATCCCAGAAAGGGAGAAATTGAAGAGTTGAGCAATTATGGATAATGCCAGTAACTTAATAAAAAGTGCTAATGAATTTTTGGACTCTTTAAGTGAACTTAATAACAAATTAAAAGAAGTAGTCATTAAGATAAAAAACAAAAATATTGATGAAATTGAATTAAATAATATAATATCTACATTAGAAGAGAATTTAAAAACTTTACAGAATTTAAAATCAAAGATGGAATTTTTAGAATTTGATTATCCATATAAAAATGTTGGAAAATTAAGAGGTAGTTATGATAGTGAAGGGTTACAGGAAATAGCAAATTATAGCTCATATCTAAGAAGAATTGCCAGTGAAAAAAAAGGAATTTTAGAGAGAGTTAAACATGCATTAGTTGCACATAAAATTGCATTAGGTCATTTAAGTGAAGATATTGGTAACATTGATCTACCCCCAAATCTACCATTAGATGGGTCTTATAAAAAAATAATGTCTGAATTCCCTCCTTATTTAATAAATACTTACAAAGAGTTTTTAGATATATTAGAGCCGAAAGGCAGGGGTATTTTAACATCTTATACAGTCTCTTTTATAGTAATTGACAAAGGTAAAAGAGAATTTAAAAGAATAAAAGTTGAAGACAAAAATTATGAAAAGTACATTAAAGAAAAATATGGAAATGTTATAATTACTTCAATTAAGAGAAATTATTCAAAAAATAAAATTATTGACGATCAATATGTAAGAAGAGTTTTGGCTATTGGATATTTAAATACATATAAAGATGAGATTGAAAAAACCATTGAGGAAAAACTTAATAGATTACTTAGCAAAGAGGATAAAAAATATCTCAAAAAATATTTAGAATTAACTTCAACATTTAAAGCGGAAGAGGATGTAAGTGGTGGAATTCTTGACATAAGATGTGTAGAGGAAAAAAAGTTAAAAGAACTTGAACTTAAAGAAATACTTGAAAAAGAAGGATTATATAAAGATGGAGAACCAATAGACTCATTAAAAGAAGCAATTAAACTTAAAAATGAATTATCTAAGAAAATATCTTTTGATATTTTAATAAAAAGATTTTCAGAGGATGTCTTTAGATTTTACTTATATAAAACTCCTGATGAAAGATCGAGAAGTAATTTATTCCCATCTATTATGATAACTCCACAGAAAGGATTTTTAACTTGGATGAAAGTTGAAGGTGTTGATTGTGTAAATGTCTTAGATTTAAAATTTAAATTAGAAGAGGAATTACCAAAATATCAGATTCCTTTAAAAAATGTTGGTGGAGTTGCCTTATATTTAATTCACGATTGGGATGTTGTGGAGAGATTTAACTTTGACAGAAAAGAGATAGAAGATTTACTCAAAAAAATTGCCTTAATTGAGCCATTAAAAGAAATATTAATCAGTAAAAATGTAGATATAAAGAAATTAGAAAAGTTTGGTAAAGTCAAAAAAGAGAAAACTAAGAAGTTTTTAAGTTTATTGGGAGGATTGTAATTCTTTTACAGTAACTAATGGGATTAGTTCAACATTCTCTTTTTGTAAATTTTCTTTAGCCCCCTCTAATCTATCTACAACAACAAAAACTTTTTTAACAACTCCTCCATATTTTCTAATTTCTTCAACTGCTTTTAAAACACTGTTTCCAGTAGTTGTTACATCCTCAACTACTATAACATTATCCCCTTCTTTTAATTCTCCCTCTATTTTATTTTTAGTTCCGTAATCTTTTGGTTTTTTTCTAATAATTAATAGTGGTTTTTGCCCTAAAATAGAAACTGCCGTGGCTATTGGAACAGAGCCCAACTCAATACCAGCAACTTTCACATTTTCATCTTTAATATTTTCAGCAATAATTTCTCCTATTAACTTTAAAATCTCTGGGTTTGTTGTAGCCTTTTTTATGTCAATGTAGTAATTACTTTTTTTACCAGAGGATAAAATAAATTCTCCAAATTTTACACATCCTACATCTTTGAGTAACTTTATTAACTTTAATTTTTTATCCACGAGTATCACCTAAATTATTAAAAATAAAATGAAAAATTAGAATTTTATAGTTTCTTAATCTCTATTTCATAGTCGTGAATAACAGGATTTGCCAATAATTTTTTACACATTTCTTCAACTTTTTCTTTAACTTTTTCCTCATCTTCCTCATCAATTATAATGTCTATCATTTTGTATGTTTGAACTTCCTTGACATTATCATATCCTAAAAAGTTTAAAGCTCTCTTTATAGTCATTCCTTCTGGGTTTAAAACTCCTTTTTTTAATTTTATTACAACCGTTGCTTTATACATAAAAGTTCCCTCTCATATTTTATTTATTGTAATATCTTTTCAGCAACTATTTTATACTTAGCAATAACATCCCCTAAATCTTTTCTAAATACATCTTTATCTAAGACATCTCTTGTATTTTTATCCCACAATCTCATAGTATCAGGGCTAATTTCGTCAGCGACTACTAATTTTCCATTCTTTGTTCTTCCTATCTCTATTTTAAAATCAACTAATATTATTCCTCTTTCATCAAAGAATTTTTTTAACACATCATTAACCTTTAACGCTATTTCTCTCATCTTGTTAAGTTCCTCTCTCGTTGCTAATCCTAAAGCAACTGCAATATCATCATTTAGCATAGGGTCTCCATATTTGTCATTTTTGTAGTCAAACTGAACAATTGGGAAAGGCAATTCTTTCCCTTCTTCAAATGGATATCTCCTACATAAACTTCCCGCCGCTATATTCCTAACTATAACCTCTATTGGAATTATCTCTACCTTCTTAGCCACCATATACCTTGGTTCAATGTATTCAATATAATGTGTCTCCACTCCATTTTCATTTAAAATTTCAAATAACTTTGATGAAATTAAAGCGTTTAATTGCCCCTTCCCTTCTTTTACATCATGTTTTGCCCCATTCCCCGCTGTAATGTCATCCCTAAATTCAATTAATACTTTATCCTCATCTATCTCATATATTGTCTTCGCCTTCCCACTGTATTTCGGCTCTTTTTTTAAAATTTCATTGATATTTATGTCCATTCTACCACCTTATATCTTAAATAACTGTATAGCCAAAAAAGATTGATAGAAACTCGTAAGATAAATACTTTCTTATATTTTATTTCTTTATTTAAAGATTTTCGATGTGCCTCCCTAAGGAAGGGTTCGGCACATCGACCAAAGACATTTTTAAATACTGCCCAGCACCGAGTTATACTTCAATAACTTTAACATTTTTTGACAATACTGCTTTACCTTCTCCTTTCTTTAACACTCTACCAACTTCAAAAGAATAACATTTATATTTTTCCAATTCATCAATTAAGTCATCTTTATATTCCTTTTTTACTGATATTAATAAACCTCCAGCAGTTTCTGCTCCATAACCTTCCAATAATGCGTGACCAAACATCTTACTTAATTCAGGTGTTTTTCTTATGCATGGTAAAGTAGTAATTTCAATTAAAACATTGCTATTTTTAGCCATTTCATTTGAATGTCCCAATATTCCAAATCCTGTAATGTCTGTTAATGCATTACCTATTTTATCTCCAACTCTTTCTTCTGCTTTTCTTAAAGCTAACAATCCATATCTGTTTGATGTAGTCATCATCTCTATTGCTTTATTAACAATATAATTTTTTTCCTCGTTAGTTATATTTAATAGATTTTCAAACTCTTCTGGAATTCTATTTAGAGCCATCGCTGTTTGAGTTCCTAAAGGCTTTGTTAATATTAAAACATCTCCCTCTTTTGCTCCTCCTTTTGTTAATACTTCTTCCTCTCTACCAACACCAGTAACTGCTCCTCCAATTAAGGGCCATGGATTTAGTATTGTATGTCCTCCAACTATTGAAGTTTTATTCTCTCTACAAAAATCTTGGAAGCCCTTTAACATCTCTCTAACTATTGGTATTGGCAATTTTTCTGGAATTCCTACTATTGCTAAAACTCCTATAATGTCTAAAAGTCCCATAGCATATATATCACTCGTTGAGTTGCAAGCAGCTATCTTTCCTTGTATATATGGATCATCAACTATTGGCGTAAAGACATCAACTGTTTTTGCTATAACTAAACCGTTTCTTTTAATTATTGATGCGTCATCTCCTAAGCCAACTAAAATATTTTTATCGCTTAAATCTTCATCTATAACTATGTCTTTTACTAAATACTCTAACTCGGTGCTGGGCAGTTTGCATGCTCATCCGTGTAATTTAACCAATTCAGTTAGTTTTATTTTATTTTTTTCATTCTTTTTATCCATAATTATCACCATCAATAATAGATTTTTATAAATCAACAAAAATACTTAAATAACCACAATAGGTAATAATCAATAACTTTGAAAAAGTATAAAATACTACCAATTAGAATTTCTAATAATTATTGAGTTATTAAAAAATCAATAATGTGGAGATTATTATGGAAATTCCTATATTTGTTGTAATTTCTGGGAGTGATTTGTATGGAATCCCAAATCCAAGTGATGTAGATATTAGAGGAGTGCATATCTTAGACAGAGAGTTATTTGTTAAAAACTGCATATATAAAAGTAAAGAAGGGGAAGTTATAAATAAAATGTTTGGAAAGTGTGATTTTGTTAGCTATGAGTTAGGAAAGTTTTTGAGAGAACTTTTAAAACCAAACGCTAATTTCATTGAGATTGCTTTATCCGATAAGGTTTTATATTCCTCAAAATACCATAAAGATGTTAAGGAAATAGCCAAAAATTGCATTTGCAAAAAACTTTATTATCATTGGAGAGGATTTATTAATCATTTACAAAAATTTCATATAGATGCTAAAAATCCAAAAATATGTTTGTATATTCTGAGAGCTTATTATCAAGGTATCTTATGCTTAAATACTGGAAATTTTAAATCTGACTTTAACTCATTTAAATGCTTAGATTGCTATGATGATTAGATAGTAAGTTATTTGTTTGAATGCAAAATAAATAAAAAACCAATTGATGATGAATATAAAGAAAAGATAAAAAATCATTTTTGTGAATTGGATTTATTGTTAGATGA